>JAAZNR010000916.1 GCA_012798155.1 Thermogutta sp.
GAATGACGAGCGTTCCGCCGCCGGCCTCCTGGATCAGGGCGGCCGCCTTTTGAAAGGCCTCCGTATCGTTGGTGATCCCGTCGCCCGCCGCCCCGCAGTCCGCGCGGACGTCCACCCGGGGGTACGGCGACGCCGGGGCGGCTCCATCGCCCTCGGCGCACAGTCGCCCGGTTTGCAGCAAGCAGGCCAGCGCGATCGCCGGCACCAGCCCGCGGGGCGGACTTATCACACCTCGTGCGCAGTCATTGTGATAGTCCATAGCTCTCTCCTTATAATCTACGACAATACATGCTCACCGTACGAACATCGTGTCTATGGCAGCACGGACTTCTATGCCTCATCGGCGGGCTTTTATCCGAGATACCCACGCCCGGCACGATCCGCCCGCAATGATTCTTTATTCGGCCAGCAGACGAACCCGGACGGCCTCCGGCGGTTTGAGGTGCGCATCCAAGAAACCGTAGATCAATTCCCGCGATTCGTGAGGCACGCCGTGCCCTTTTCCATGGACGAAGAAGGCGAAGTTCTCCGGCTTGCCCAGCAATTGGTACACGTCGGCGATCTTCATCAGCATCAATATCCGCTGGCGCTGAGTGAGGGGGTTGCCGTCGTTGAGGGCCGAAACGTCAAGGAATGCCCGCGGCGCGATCAGGGCGATGATCTCGTGCATGTCGATGGGCGGCAATTCCCCGCGGAGCAGGAGCGGCCGAATGGGTTTAAGATACACGTACCAATGGTCGCGGGCCCAATGTTCGACCTCGGGATTGTGGCGGAAAAAGGCCGCCCCGCAATTGCACACGCAGGCCTGGATCCGCTCGTCGTAGGCGGCCAGGAAGTACGCCCCGTGTCCCCCCAGCGAATGCCCCATCACGCCGATTCGGTCGGCATCCACCTCCGGCCGCGTGAGCACGACGTCAATCGCGATACTATGTTCGAACGTGAACTTGCCGACCGCCGTCCATTGCGGATGCTTTTTATAGAACCGCGTCGTATCGTAGGGTCCTTCCGGCGGAATCCGCTCGCCCGAGACGAAATGCTCGGGCGCGATGGCGACGTAGCCGCGGCGGCAGAGCTGATCGAGAAAGGCCTTGGTGGGGTCGCCGCTCAAACCCGCCGTTTGCCGCGTGCCGTCCGCCGTGGTGCCGTGCAGGGCCGCCACGGCCGGGGCCTTCCCCTCCAAGTGCAGCGGAATGCCCAGGTAGGCGTGCGCCCGCTCGTCGCTTTCCACTTGATAGCTGATGTAGAACCGCTGATAAGCGCCGTCGATATCCGCGGTCTCGTGGACCTGCACGTCCAAGGGCGGCTTTTCCGGCTTGTATTGATCGCGGATCAGTTCCAAGTAACGCCGCCGCAACACCGCCCGGCGGGCCGCCCAATCCTCCGCCGTTTGTACCCCTTCCAGCAAGTCATCCCATGAGGAGTGAATGACGGGAGGGTCGCTGCGATACCGCATGGGGGCCTCATCCGTCTCGGCGGAAACGCCCCCGCTCAGCCCGAACCACGCGGCCCCCAAAACCAGCACGCGCATCCACGACGCCATCGAGCATCCTCCCATTCCGGACGCCGCACCGGCCCCGCACGGCACACGGCGCAAGCCTTGCCGGACCGAATCTTGGGCACATCGGCCCCGGCTTCCGGGAATCATCATACGGGCCGGGGCGAACCGGTCGCAAGCCCGCGACGTGCCATTCGCCGGCAAGGTTGCGGCGGACCGGCCGGCCCTGTCCGGCGGCCGGGTGGCTCCGAGAACGGCTGCCAAGCGAAAACGTCATGCGCAACGCGCAAGCGCGAGCCGCTAGCGGCCGGGTGGCTGGGGTCGTAGCGAAGCGCAGCCCC
>JAAZNR010000917.1 GCA_012798155.1 Thermogutta sp.
GAATATCGGCGATGTGCGTGAAACCCTCGTCGGGCCAACGCGCCAGGGTCATGGGCTGATCGTCGAAGAACAGCTCCAAGCCACCGCCGCCGGGCGACCCGAAATCGGTGATCCCCAGGTCCTTGAGGGACGTCTGTCGAATGCGATCGCGTACCTCTTCCGCCAGCCGGGCTTTCACGTCGGGGTCGGCGACCGGTTGCCACGACGTCAGTCGCCGGCCGCCGCTGACGCGAACCTTGCCCGGCACGGCGGCCCGGATTACCAGCGGCGGAAGCGACTTATCCGTCCCGGCAATCGCCACCGGGCTTTCCAGCGAGTACTCGCCCGGCTGGATCACAATTTCTACGCGGGATGTTTCCGCGGGCAATTGGGCCGCCAATTCGACGGCCCGGCCGATGGTCGCCACCGGCCCGTCGCCGACGTCCATATCGGGACGTTCCAAGCGACCGGCCCAAGCATCGTTCCCATCCGCGGCTACGTGAATGATCGTTGCCGCCGACTCGCTCGCGGTGATCGACGAATCCTGCGGGGGGCAGAGAACCAGCAAGAACGGCACCAGACCCAGTCCGACAATCGAGGGAACAGTTGCGAGCCGGCGCCGAGCCGCTCGCCGGGTGCGGTTTGGGTTCCAGTGGGGCCGTTGCATGGCGACATCTCCATTTCCAAAAAGGTTGCCGTTCACACCCCTGCCCGGTTTGTCATTGCAACGCGGAGGCGCAGAGGACGCGGAGAAGGCAGAAGGAGAGCGAAGAATTGGTAGCCCGAACTCTGCGTTCTCTCCCTCTCTGCGTTCTCCGCGTTTTTCCATCCTTTCATTCCGCACAGCCCTCCCTGGGCCGTTGCAAGCCCAAAAAGGTGCCCAGCCGATTCACACCCCAAGGAAGCAGTCCCATCTTTGCAGGCTTCCACGCAAGGATCGGGGCAGTCCTCGTGAACGTTTACCCCAAAAAGAAAGACCTCAATTTCCCAAAAAGAAAGACCTCAAAGACCTCGACGCAAGCCGAATGCCGGCCTCACGCGCCGATCAATCGCCGAATGCGGAATCCGAGGGTCGGCGGAATCATCCGCTGAAGCAAGGGGTCAAACGGTGTCCGGCGTAGGATGCTGCCAAGGCTCGCGGTAGGGTCTCGCCAACCGACGGCTGGCTTCCTCGTCCCCTGTTACTCGGAGGTTTTCCGCGTCCCAGGTCAGCGTGCGGCCCAGCTCCAACGCCACGTTGGCGAGGATGCACGAGGACGAAGAGATGAATCCCTGCTCGATGTCGGCCATGGGTCTCTCGCGCGAATCCACGCAATCCAGGAAGTTGCGGATGTGTCGCCGCAAGGCGGGCGCGACATGCCGCTCCAGGTCCTTTTCGGTCTTGTCTTCGGGATACTCGTCCAGCTCGTAAACGACATCCTGATGGACGACTTCCCCCCGTTGCGGGATGAAATCGTACCGCATGACGCTCGCCTTGAGCGTGCCCTTATCTCCGTACAGGGTCGCTCCCCACGGATAATCGGAATCCGGCGTGCCTCCCCAGGTTCGATGTTGCCATACGACGGTCAGATCGCCGAAATCGAAGGAGGCAAGCTGCGTATCAGGGACGTTGGCCTTGCTCTCCTTATCGATGTAGATTCCGCCGCTGGAGGCGATCCGCAGCGGCCAACCCAGTTCCAGCA
>JAAZNR010000011.1 GCA_012798155.1 Thermogutta sp.
ACGGCGGGATCCAAGTTCCCCTGAATACCCCGATCTTCGCCGATCATCGCCCACGCCTCGGACAACCGGATGCGCCAATCGACGCCGATCACGGTCCCCCCCGCCTCCGCCTGGAGGGGAATCAGGGCGGGATTTCCCGTCGCGAAATGAATCACCGGAACGCCGGCCGGCAAGGCCGCCAGCAAACGCTGCGTATGCGGCAGCACATAGCATCGATAGTCGTCCGCCGAGAGGCAGCCCACCCAACTGTCGAAAACCTGCAAGGCCTGCACGCCGGACTCGCATTGGGCGATCAGATAGCGGGCCACGGACCGCTCCAATTTCCCCAGCAAATCGTCCCACGCCTCGGGGTGGCAGTACATGAAACGCTTGACGTTTTCAAAAGATCGCGAGGTTCGCCCCTCGATGGCGTAGGCGGCGAGCGTAAAGGGAGCCCCGGCGAAACCGATCAGCGGGATTTCGTCGGGAAGTCCGGCCCGCGTCCGGCGGACCGTCTCCCAAACGAAGTCCAGCGAATCCATGTCATCCCATTCCCGAATGCGAGCCGCGTCCCCCGGCTCCCGGATGGGATTTCGCAAGGTCGGCCCCTCATCCGGCCCGAAACGGAGTTCCAACCCCATCGGCTCCAAGATGAGCAGCAAGTCGGAAAAGAGGATCGCCGCATCGACCGGCAGACGTTCGACGGTGACGAGCATGACCTGGGACGCCAAACCAGGATCACGGCACAATTGCAGGAAAGATACCTGCTCGCGAATCCGACGGTACTCCGGCAGGTAGCGCCCGGCCTGCCGCATCAACCAGATCGGCACGCGGTCGACGGGTTCCCGGCGGGCGGCCTTCATGAAACAACTGTCAAGCCAGGCGGGGGCATCCATCGTCGCCCTTTTTCCTCCCTCGCTCACCGTCGCGGATTCCTCGCGACCACTGATGCTAATCCAACGGAGACGGACGCCGTCTCGCGCTACGAATGCACCGGCCGTCCATGTCCGTATGATACCCTGCAAAGCCGCTGGGCGATAGAACGCGGGATCGGGGAGCGCGGCAGGGTGAATCAGCGGCCGATCGATCCCGGCCGCATCGCCGCGCCCAGCCAAGAAAAGGCTGTCGCCCACGAGCCGGAAGACCCGTGGGCGACACGCCCGATTCCTCTGAAGCTCACCGGCCTTGTTGTGGGTCAAGGACCGGGGCGCGAGTTACGGATCACGCATCCGGAGTCGGAGCCGCAGGCAACGGGGCCGCGCCGTCCGACGGGGCGGCGGCGGGAGTAGGCTCCACGCCGCAACCGCAGTCGCTGACCGGGGCGCACGCGCCGCACTTGGGCCGCGGGCCGAACACGTTCTTCAGGAAGTTCAAGACCGGCCGATTGCAGCAGCGGTGGCTCGGTCCGCAAACAGGCTCGCACGCCGGTTGCTCGCAACCCGGATCACAAACGGACTGCTCGCAAGCCGGTTCGCAGGCCGCCGCGCCGCAGGCGTTGCATTCGCCGGGGCAACCGATCGCACGAAGCAGGTTCCGGACGGGTTGCGGGCGGCACCGCTCGCAGCCGCAGCCCGGTTCGCACGCAGGCTCGCAAGCCGGCTGTTCGCAAGCCGGATCACAAGCGGCCTGCTCGCAGGCCGGTTCGCAGGCCGCCGCGCCGCAGGCGTTGCATTGGCCGATGGAACCGATCTTGCAAAGCAGGTTCCGGACGGGCTGCGGGCGGCACGTCGCGCAACCGCAAGCCGGTTCGCACGCCGGTTCGGGGGTCACGCACTTGGCCGGTTCGCAAGCCGGGACTTCGCAGGCCGGCGCGCAGCGGCGGCAAGCAAACAAGTCCTTCAGCCCCGCAAACAGATCGCAGCGGTGCCGCGGTGCGCACACGTCGCAGGCCGGCTCGCAAGCAGGCTCGCAGGCCGGCTTGGCGCACGCCGCGCAGCCCTCGTCCAAACTCACCATGCGGCCGACGAGATCGGCTCCCTGGCTTCGGCCGCAAAGCATGGCGCTGACCATCAGCGCCCCAAGCAGCAGTTTCGTCTTCATTGAGCGTTCACTCCTGTGCATCTAGGGGGGACGTGGTGTTCCATTCTGTCGGCCCCAACCCGAGCTCCGCACACGGCCGTTGCGCGATGCGCTCCTGATCGGTCAGTGGGTTCTCCCATGGGTTAGAACCGACTGGGATGGATTAGGGTCACAGAGCGGGAAACACCCACGTCTCTCCAACCCGAGCAGCGTCAGCGCCGTCGGACCAATCCATGATCCGATGAGAACCCTCGGCCGTCTGACGCCTGCGAGACGGTACGTTTTTCAGCCACTTTCGACCGCTCGCGTAGCTGCCTCAGTAACCGTCATCGGCATTCCGATCGAATCGCCTTGAACGTACGTAAGTGCTTTCCAATAAAAGGTTTAGTATTCCGGAAAGGCGCCTTTTTCCGCCTCCAAAGCCTGGGAATACGCGGCAATTTATAACGCCTCGAAACACGCCCCAAGGGCCCGCATGCTCAAGGCCTTCGGCAATGTCTCCGAATCCGTTAAACTCCCTCAGGCTTTCTTTCCTTGTCGATAACGTAACTGTTCACGGGCACCCTCCCCGTGCTCGCCGGAAAGCCTGCAAAAACGGGACTACCATTTTGAGCGTGAATGGACCCGTTACAGCTTTCGGCTTGCAAGGGCGCAAAAGACGGGCCTCCCGCCGGCCCGGGAACGGTTTGCGGGAATGACAGACTGGAAACGCAGAGACAAGGATAATGATAAAGATGGAAACGCGGAGAACGCGGAGAACGCAGAAAACGCAGAATTGCGGCCGCCGATTCTTATTCCTCTTTCCCCGTGCCCTCTGCGCCCTCCGCGCTTCAAAATCCGTGCCGTCCGGGCCTTTGCGTTTCAAAGACGGACCGGGCCGGCCCGTGAACGGCTTCCCGATAACGACTCCTCGCCAAGCCGCGACCCGCTCGGACGCCCCGCTTGGACCGCCGGACGACCAAGGCGATGTACCTTTGCGTAAACGATTCCGCCGAAAGTGCCCCTCGTTTACAATAAAAGCCATGGACACCGAACAGCCTGCCTATCGCGTCGTGCACTTTGACGACCTGCCTGACATCCCCTGCCCTTGCGGCACGGCCCGCCGGGCCTTCACCGACCTGCCGGACTACCCCGCCACGCTTCATCGCACGCACATCGATGGCACAGCCTCAGCCCACTACCATCGCCGCTTGACGGAGCTGTATTACATTCTGGAATGCGACTCGGAGGCGGCCGTGGAATTGGATGGGCAGCGCGTTTCCGTCCGGCCCGGCACCTGTGTCCTAATCCCGCCCGGCGTGGTCCATCGCGCCTTAGGACGCATGACGATCTTGAATTTCGTACTGCCGAAGTTCGACCCGGCGGACGAATTCCCGGCCGATTGACGTTTTCACGGCGAAGCGATTTTCGGCATGGAATAGAACGATACGTTTGCGTGCCGCAACGCATCATCGCATCGCGCGAAGCACCGTTAGAGTGAAGCAGAGGGCGGCATTCACCTCCCCTGGCAAGTGGTGAGAAGCGACCGGCCCGATCCGATCCGAACCTAGCCAAATAGCTGCCAGGCCGTTCCTATTTCGGAACTGGACTTTTGCAAATTGTGGTGACAAGTTCTCGTCCGTCTTGGAACTGGACTTTTGCAAACTGTCGTGACAAGTTCTCGTCCGCCTTGGAAGAGGGTGATGGTGAGGGCAATTAGCCGCAAACACGGCTTGCCGTGATTGCCCAACCTCACCAAGCCCTCACCCCCTGCCCATCTCCCAGAGAGAGAGGGGAGCAGTTTGCAAAAGTCCAGTCGGAAAAAACATGCGGCGCGAGAGAGGAAACAAACCACTCTCGCGCCGCTTTAGCGGTTCACCCCTTCGCTCACAAGGTCGGGACGGGCGAACACGTCCGAAATGTGTTTGAAGTGGAGCGGAGGGGAGTCGAACCCACGACCTCTAGAGTGCGATTCTAATGGCACACGCTCGCAAGTGCCGATAGGAACGGGCTTTGCGACATCGTTGCGTAGCGTCTTGCAATGGTTCTTGCAAACGAAAATCGGCGAACGTCGTTTTTCGACCCAAAGGTGGGGGGAAACGGCGGCGGTGTTTCAAGGTTCCAGAGCGGAGGACGAGCTATGGCTTGGGAAGTGATTCTACGTTGCGGGGAAACCGTCCTATGGTGCGACCGGCACGCGCCCGAGGGGACCGCGTGGGCGATAGGCGGGACCGTGGACGGCGCGGCGGTCGAACCCTCGGGGCCGGTGTACCGATCCCGCAAGGCGGCCGTGGCGGCGCTGCTGAACTGCGAGGCAATCCGAAACCGGACGGCTGCCGCCGAGGCCGATGGCATGGATGACGTGCGTTCGCTGAGTGACGCGAATTGATACCGGCGGGCATAGACACAACGCGAAGTAGTGATAGCTTGAAGAATAGATCGCGGGGGCTAGGCGGACGCGCCGAACCCCGTTCGACCCGACGGGTCGCCCCCGCGTTTTCTGTGACGGGTCATCTTCGTTGCGTGAGGGTCGTCACGTGTCTGATTCCCATGAGCGGGTCGCCCAGAATTGGCGCGGATTGGTCTTCGATCTTGACGTGGCGATTCGGGCCACGGGCGACGATCCCGGCCGCATCCGAGAGTGGCCGAAGTTGCGATATCTGCTGAGCGAGCGATTCCCGGCGGGGCGCGATGACGCCGAACGCTGGCGGCTGTGCCGAGGCTGGCTTGAGAGTAAGCATCGCTTGACGTGGGGCGAGATACTCCGGCTTCCGATTCCGGCCTTGGTCGAACTGTTGGAGGCCGAGGGGCGACCCTCCGTCGAGGATTGCGGCGAGTTTCTTGCCCGGCTGATATCAGCGCTGGAAACGTTGCGGGATTTATCGCAGCCAAGCGCCGCCTACGAAGCCGTGGAGACGGGTCCTAACGAAGTATTTCTACGGACGTTGCCGAATAGACGACTATGCCTTGGCTCCGGCGATTGGTTGGAGGCGTTTCAGTCGTTCCGAGATACCGTTGCGGCTTTGAATCCCCGCGATTGTCCCTGGCGTCGGGTGCGAAAACCGGAAGATCCGGTGGCGGTTATCGGCGACAAGCCGTTCGCAACGTGGATCGACGGTGTTCTTGAGCTTGTGCGTCGAGTATCCGACGTGCTTTGGTGCGTCGTCAGTCGCGACGGCGTGCCGCTTGATGATCGCGTTGCCGATGCTCGTATTTGGCTCCATGACTACTTCGCGAAGTCGCCAGGGATGGATGAGCTACTGGCGCGGCTTGAACGGGAACGAGTAGCGACACTGGCCATGCTACGCGGCGAAGCGGACCGGACCGTGGTCCAATCCCGGACCGAGCCGGTGAGAGCCGCGACCGCCGAAGCGGCCGGGAAACCGTCGTCCAAGCGAGCGGGCGCGGGCGGGCGTCCGAGGGTGTCGGCTCAAGAGGAGCGACGACGCCTGCGAATCCTGGCCCTGTGGGACAAGGCGCGAGCGGCCGGGACCGAGATGACGGAGTTTTGTCGCGACTACAACGAACGGCACGGGGCGGAGTCGCGCGGCAAACTGACCACCAAGGCGTTGAGGAAATTCGCGTCCTGGCGAGACATGCGGGGCGCAAGGAAACGCGAGACGGAATAGCGGTTTCGAGTTTGTTAAACCCCCCCGTCAATAGCCGGTGAGTTTGTTAACAAGAATTCGTACCCGTGGCAACGCCCGTATTTCACGGGCTTTTTTTATGCGCCCGTGACAAAATTGCTAACAAACTCGACGCCGGGAGTTTGTTAGTTA
>JAAZNR010000133.1 GCA_012798155.1 Thermogutta sp.
CCGGCAGGTGGCTTCACCGAGAGTCTTATCACTGGAATGGGTGGGCGAAGAGGACGGCCTCTTGCGGCTCCTGGATCAGACGCTGCTGCCCTGCGAGGTCCGCTATCTGGACTGCCGCGACGCCGCCGCGGTCCGGGAGGCGATCCGGCAATTGCGGGTCCGCGGGGCGCCCGCCATCGGCATCGCCGCCGCTTACGGGCTGTACCTGGGTGTTCGGGAGGCCGCGGCGGGCGACGATCGGGCTGCCTTTCTGCGGGAGGTCGATCGCACGGCCGATTATCTGGCCGGCTCCCGGCCCACCGCCGTCAATCTCTTTTGGGCGTTGGAACGGATGCAACGTTGCGCACACGCCTCGGCCGCGACCGGGGCCGCGCCGCGGGCCGTCAGCCGAGCGCTCCTGGCCGAGGCCCGCGCCATCCACGACGAGGATCGCCGTCTGTGCCGCGCGATCGGCCGCCACGGGGCCTCCCTGTTGAAGGACGGGGACGGAGTTCTGACGCATTGCAACGCGGGCGGGCTGGCGACCTCCGAGTACGGCACCGCCTTGGCGGCGATTTACGCGGCCGTGGAGTCCGGCAAACGCATCCACGTCTACGCCGACGAGACGCGACCGCTCTTGCAGGGCGCGCGGCTGACCGCCTGGGAATTGCAGGCCAACGGCGTGCCGGTCACGCTGCTGTGCGACAACATGGCGGCCCAGGTCCTCCGCGAGGGCCGCGTGCAGGCGGTGATCGTGGGGGCGGACCGCATCGCGGCCAACGGCGACACGGCCAACAAGATCGGCACCTACGGCCTGGCCGTCTTGGCCGCGCATCACGGCGTGCCCTTCTACGTCGCCGCCCCCCGCACGACCTTCGACCTGAAGCTCGCCGACGGCGGCGGGATTCCCATCGAGCAGCGCGACCCCCGCGAAGTGACGCACGGCTTCGGCCGGCAAACGGCGCCCGACGGCATCGAGGTATACAACCCGGCCTTCGACGTGACGCCCGCCGACCTCATTCGCGGCATCATCTTCGAGGGCGGGATCATCTCGCCGGTGAACGCCGAGACCGTCGGCAGGGCCTTGGGATGCTAGTTTTACTGGACTTTTGCAAATTGTGCTGACAAGTTCTCGTCCGCCTTGGAAGAGGGTTATGGTGAGGGCAATTAGCCGCGAAAACGGCTTGTCGTGATTGCCCAGCTTCACCAAGCCCTCACCCGGTGCCCCTCTCCCAGAGGGACAGGGGAGCAGTTTGCAAAAGTCCAGAGTTTTACTGCGCAGGATCGCCGCAACCGGCTTACCTGTCTTACGCAGACGCACAAAGCCGCGTACCCCAGTTTGCCCAGCTTCTTATCCTGCGGAGTAAAACTAGGCCGCGGAGACGGCCCCCGCGGCCGGCCCCTCCTGCCTCACACCGTCACCGCCTCCGCCGAAACGCGACGCAATCGCTCGGCCAGGGCGTCCGTCAATTGGGCCTCGTCGAATCGCCACCGCCAATTGCCGCGCGGTGTGCCGGGCGTGTTCATGCGGGCGTCCGAATCCAGCCCGAACACGTCCTGCAGCGGCACCACGGCGATCTCGGATCGCGAGCGGAACGCCAACTCGATCATGCTCCAGTGGACGGTGTCCGGCGACGGCCGACAGTAGCGCGACAGCCGCTCCAGGAGGTCGCGCCGCGGCAGGACCTCGCGGAGGAACCACCCCCGGCTGGTGTCGTTGTCGTGCGTCCCGCTGTACATCACGGTGTCGGGATCGACGCGGTCGGGCAAGAAGGCGTCCACCCGCGAGATACCGAAGGCGAATTGCAGGACCGCCATGCCCGGCAACCCGAACTGCTTCCGCAGCGCGATCACCGGCGGCGTGATGTGGCCCAGGTCCTCCGCCACGATGGGCAGGCTCTTGCGGCCGTCGGCGCGGAGGTTCCACGGGCCGTCCCAGGCCTCCAATAACCGCCGGAA
>JAAZNR010000134.1 GCA_012798155.1 Thermogutta sp.
TGCGGCGGGGCAACTTGGGGGACGCTGTCCTCACGCCGGCTCTTGGCCGCTGACGACGGCCTCGACCCCGAGGTGCTCAAGTCCTCGCTCCGCACCGCCACGCCCGAGGAAAACGGCTTCATCGAATACGTCGTGGGGCTGGCCCGGGCGGGACGGATTTCCCCCAAGATCGTCCAGGCAGCCTACCTCTTCGCCAAGACGAAGCCGAAGCACCGCTTTCAGTATTTCAAATTCGCCGTGATTCGTTTGGCGGCTCAGGAAGGCGTGCGATTGTAGGGCGGCCGACGGACGCGACGGAGCGAGTCCCTCCACACGTCCGATGCTCGATCCGGCAGCAAGAGCCGCCGGCGTGACCTGGTTGTGTTATCGTGCAGTGTAACACGAGCCGCCGGCGTGAGCCGGCGGTGGATGCCCCGCGAAAACGTGCGTCTGGGGGCATCGCCACTGGGGGCTTCGCTTCGCTACGCTCCCAGCCACCCACGATCCCAGCGACCTACGACCCCAGCCACCCAGCTTTTTCCCCGAGCCACCCGGTCGGCACTCCAGCCACCCGGCTATTTTCCCAGCCACCCGCCCTGATTCGTTTGGCGGCTCAGGAAGGCGTGCGATTGTAGGGCGGCCGACGGACGCGAACCGCCTCGTCCCGCATTCCCCGGTATCGGGGATCATCCCTCGGCGGCGGCGGACCACTCCGGATTCGGCTTGCGAGAAATCTGCGGCAAGACGCCCTGCTGCAAGTCCAACACTTCCGCGCGGGCGGCCTCGACCTCGCCGGAAGTGCGGTACGCCCGCACCGTCACCGAGAAACTCCGCGATTGGCCCGGTTCCAAGGTCACGACGCGCCCCCGAGCCTTCTCGAATGACGGGATGTTGGGGAAGTTCACGGCCGGCTCCAAGCCGGTCACGTAGCCGTCGCATTCCGGCTGTTCGTTCTTCCAGAGGGTGAAGCACGGCAATTCGCGAACGTTGAAGGCCACGCCCACGCCTTGCGTACCGGCGGCGTTGTGCAGCAAGGCCGACGATCCGCCCGACGGATGCGAACTCAACTCGAAGAAGTAGACCGTCTCCGGCTTGCCCGGGATGCCCGGCCCGTACATGTCCCAGCGATCGATCTCGGCGGCGGCGACGGCGTCGCGGGGGGCCATTCTGCGGATCGGCAGGACGACCCTGGATTGCGGCTCCAGGAGCGGCACGCCGAAGTTGATATGGTACAGCAGCTCCATTTCGCCCGGCACTCCGGCCAGATTGGTCACGGTATCGGTAACGGTGAACTCGGGCCGCCCGGGAACGAGGGAGATCTTGGTGGTCAACAGCAGCTTGGTGAAGAAGAGCCGCGTTTCGCGGACCCGCCCGATCACGCCCACCTCGCCGCTTTCGGCATCGACCGCGATTTGCACGTGCTCGGCCGGGAGGTTCGCGATGCGGCCGTGCAAGGGGTAGCGGAGGGTGCCGTCCTCCTTGAATTCCGGCCCGCCGTTGCTTTGCAATCCACAGCGGACCAACAGCTCGTCGAAGCCGTCCAACCAGCCCAGGCCGCTAGGGTCGAAAATCGGCACGAGTGCGGGGTTGACAGGCCCGCGCGTGGGAGAACTCCAACCCAATTTGACCGGACCGCACTCCGCCTTCCAAATCCCCATGCCGCGCGTGGGCACGACCGTCACGTTCATCTCGCCGTTGCCGATTTCGACGACGTCCACGCCGTCGCAGGGTCCGCCTTGAAGCCGCCGTTTGGATGCTCGAACCGACGACGCCGCCCCCGGCAGCTCGCCGGCCGAAATCGTCAGCGAATCGACGTACACGCCGTGCTGGGAGTCGAGAATGGTCCAGGTCTGCTTGCCCATGCTACCGGTCTCCGGAAGACTTCCTCGGCCAATGACTACACGGTTTACCAATGCCGGCACCCACCGCTTGGCCGGTCGGGTGGGCGAACCGGGGATTCAGTGTAAACGGGACGCCGGGCCGCCGCCAGAGGATGAGGGGAACAACTCGGCGGGGATTTTCCGGAGATCACGCCCCGCCGTTCACCACCCTGACCCTCGGCCGGCATGTCGCCTCGACCCGCATGTCCCCTTGTCCGGCATTTCCCCTTGATCCGCCTGTGCGCCCCCTATACGGAGCGGATCTCATTTCTCAATCCGAGTTATTGTCGTCTGTTGCGGGCGGCCGTTGCCGACGGAGCGAGGTCCCAAGTAACTCGCTGGAGGGCCGACCCGCGCATAGACCTCCCGCGTTTGCGCGCTTATTGTGCATTCGTGCCTATTGGTATCGCAAACAGCTCGTCCGTTTGAGTGTTTTGTGCGAAAGAGCGAGCCGGAATCGGCCGCAAATCGCTCATTTCCGCCAAAAAGCGGTTTTGGAACGACGTTTGCGACCGAACTCATTCCGCTTCGATGCGGCGGCGATGATTCCCGGACGGGGCCTATCCCAGGCGACCGCCGGACCGTGGCGCCAAACGAGGGCGTTGACCGTTAACCGTTAGCTATTGGGCTTCTTGCGAAACAGGTGCAAAGGCATGACCCCCAAAGAAGTGCTGGCGTTGTGTCGGGAACAAGGCGTGCGGTCCGTGGACTTGCGGTTCATGGATTTTCCCGGTCTATGGCAACACTTGACGATTCCCGTTTCCGCGCTGACGGAGGATTCGTTCGAGGAAGGCGTCGGTTTTGACGGTTCCAGCATCCGCGGCTGGCAGCGCATCAACGAAAGCGACATGCTGCTGGTCCCGCAGCCCGAGACGGCCGCCCTCGATCCTTTTGCGGAGATCACGACGCTCAATATCATTTGCAACATCCAGGACCCGATCACGCGCGAGGATTACTCCCGCGATCCCCGGAACGTGGCCCGCAAGGCGGTCAACTACCTGAAGTCGACCGGCATCGCGGACACTTGCTACGTGGGTCCGGAGTGCGAGTTCTTCATCTTCGACGACGTCCGTTACGATCAGTCGGCCCAGAGCGGCTACTATTACATCGACAGCGTGGAAGGCGTGTGGAATCGCGGTCGCGACGAAAAGCCCAATCTGGGGTACAAGCTGCGATTCAAGGAGGGCTATTTCCCGGTCCCGCCCGCCGATCAGATGTTCAACATCCGCAATGAGATGATGCACTTGATGATCGAGTGCGGGATTCCGATCGAGGCCCAGCACCACGAGGTGGCTACCGGGGGCCAGGCCGAGATCGACATGCAGTTCGCCGAGCTGGTGCTGATGGCCGACCGGGTGATGATGTACAAGTACATCGTGAAAAACGTCGCGCGCAGGCACAACAAGGTGGCCATTTTCATGCCCAAGCCGCTGTTCGGCGACAACGGATCGGGGATGCACACGCACTTGTCGTTGTGGAAGGCCGGCCAACCGCTATTCGCCGGTCGGGGGTACGCGGGGCTGTCCGACCCGGCCTTGCATGCCATCGGCGGCCTGCTGAAGCACGCCGCGGCGATCTGCGCCTTCAGCAATCCCACGACCAACAGCTACAAGCGACTGGTGCCGGGATTCGAGGCCCCCGTCAACCTGGCCTACTCGCAGCGCAACCGGTCGGCGGCCATCCGCATCCCGATGTACAGCCCCAATCCCAAGGCCAAGCGATTGGAGTTCCGCTGCCCCGATCCGTCGTGCAATCCGTATCTGGCCTTCTCGGCCATGCTGATGGCGATGATCGACGGGATTCAGAACAAGATCGACCCGGGCCAACCGCTGGACAAGGACATCTACGACCTCAAACCCGAGGAATTGAAGGACGTCCCGACCACCCCCGGCTCCTTGCAAGAGGCCCTCGCCGCGCTCCGCGCGGATCACGAATTCCTGCTGCGGGGCGATGTCTTCACCCCGGACGTGATCGACACCTGGATCTGGTACAAGACGGAGAACGAGGTGACGGCCGTGCAGTTGCGCCCGCACCCCTACGAGTTCTGCCTGTACGCCGACATCTGATCGCGACGCGGTTCACGCCGGCGAGATGAGAAGAGATGCGATGCCGCGTTCAACGCTTTCGGCGGAAGGTCGGGCCGGCGATCCGGCCTTCCGCCTTTTTCCGCCGGCTGGGGTTTAGTTCCAGCCGTCGTCTTTTCGGCCGCTGCGGCGCTTTTCCAAGGGCGTCAAGCGGTCGGAGAGGGTGCTGATTCTTTTCTTGATGGCCAATCGGGTCACCAGGGCCACCTTGTCGGTGCCCAACTTGCGCATGGCGTTGGCCTTGTGATTGTCCACCGTGCTCACGGCCAGCTTGAGAACGGCGGCCGCCTCCTTCACGGAACACCCCAGACTGATCAGCCGGACCACCTGTTTTTCCCGGGCGGTCAGGGGTTTTCCAAGGGCGGCTTCGCGCTTCTTTTTGTTGACGGCTTTCTTCTTGGCCATGGCCCGATCCTCGCTTCCGTGACCGGCCCCGAGCGGTTTCCGCCCGTTCGAGCCGGCCTTGGTCAACGCGCTCGTGAGGCCCCCACCTCGCAATTCCCATCGAATGTTATTTCGCCGAACCGCGGCTTCGCCGAACCGCGGCGGTATCCGAGCAGCCGGGAAAACTCCCAACGGCATCCGGCAGGAAAGCCTTTCGTTCGATCTCGCCCTCCGCCCTTACGCTGACTCGGCGTCCTGCAACGCTCTCCATTTACGGTGCAACCGCAACGCCCAAAGGAACAGCCAGGCGGGGACCGCGACGGCGGCGGCCGCGACGCCCCCCACCAAAAGCGATCCCCCGATTTGCCCCTTGATTAGGGCGACGACGCTGACAAAGAGGATCGTCACGGCCGAAACGAACGTCAGGAACGCCGAGGCCGCCGCGAAGATGCCCACGCATTCCACCCCCAACGGATTCCCTTGCAGCAATAGGATCCCGCTCACCGCCAGGGCCGGAAAACAGACCAGGCCCGGATAATACGAACAGCAAAAGCCGGTGAAGTGGGGAAAAAACCAGGCGACCAACGTCATGATACAGCCGTAGCCGATGGCCAGCCCCGCCGCCCAACGGAGCTGCGGCGCATCGCGCAAATCGGGCGTCGATTCGGTTCCGGCCGGGGACGCCGCGACCGGCGGCGATCCTCGATCGGGCACATCCGGAGCCGGCGATGAAGTCCGGTGCTCGTCCTCGCGTCTTTCCGCGGCCGGCTCTGCGACGGCGTACAGGTCTTCCTCGTGGAGGGGCGGCTCCTTGGGTACCTCGATGACTTGGCCGCAGGGACACCGCACCTTTTTCCCCATCAAATCATCGGGGATGGTCAATTGACGGCCGCAAGCCGAACATCGCATGGGAAAAGGCATGCAACCCCCTCACCCAGGCCCTTGCGATCCGGTCGCCCGGCGCCGCCCGGCCGTCGGCCCCGCGCTTTTCGGCGTCCGGCCTCGCGACTAGGCGTTGCCGAACAGCGTCGCCAAGATATCGTCGCCGGGATAGGCATGGCCCCGATGCTGCACGAAGGCCTCGGCGGCCTGCGTTCCGATCTCGGCTCCGCGTTTCCGCGACCGGCGGTACATGGATTCCACGTACTCGTCCATGCCGTGATAGGACCGCAGCCATTCGCGCTGGCTGGCATGGCAGGCCAGCATGGCGGCCTTTTTCTCCAATTGGGCCGAAATATCGACGCGCAGCGTAGGTTCGACCGGCCGACCCAAGGGATCGATGCCCTCCTGCGGATCGCAATAGTACAAGTAAGGAACGGCGGTGTTCGGTTTCAACGGAAATGCCGAACAGTTGGGCGCCCCGTGGAGAAAGCTTGCCGCCCGAACCAGCAAGGCCGTCATCTCGTGATCCATCATGTAATCCTGCAAGGCGTGCGTGAACACGAGGCCGGGCGCTACCCGCCGAAACAGATCGACGACCTTTTGGATCGCCGGCTTGTCGTACACGATGAAACCGTCCCGTTCGTCCAAGCAGTGATATTCGGCCCCGATCAACGCCGCGGCGGCGGCGGCCTCCTGCGTCCGCCGGCTGCTGATATCCCAGCGGTTCTGCGTCATCGTGCCGCAATCGCCGGGAGCCAGACTGGCGATATGAACCTCCCAACCCAACTCCCGCAGGCGGATCAACGTGCCCGCGCACAGGAACTCCGCGTCATCCGGATGGGCCATGCAGGCCAAAACCACGCGATTGCGATTCGAAGAAGTCACCGCCGTCCTCCGTTGGAGCACATTTTGGAATATCCGCCGGTCCGGTATATCCGCAGCCGAGCGATCGGCCCGCGCAAGCGGGATCACCGGTGCCGTCACGTTATTCTAACCGTTCCGCCA
>JAAZNR010000918.1 GCA_012798155.1 Thermogutta sp.
CAAACTCCCCAATGTCGAGCCGCGACCGATCAGCGACGGATACTGGCTGGATATGCTTCAGACGCTGACGGAAGGAAAACCTCGCCGCCAATCGATCGATGTCTTCATCACGCATGACGCCGGCGAAATCTCCGACAAGGATGAAGTCGATCTCGTGGTGGAAATCATCTCGATCGAGATTCTGGCGCAAGATGCCGTGGCCGCGGCCGAGGCAGGCAATCTGCGGTAGTGTTCGACGCGGCCCGTCGTTTACACACACAAGACGGAGTTCAATCGGCGGCTGCTTGCCCGCCTGCGGCCGCCGGTTCTTGGGTACGGCGGTTCATGTATCGCCAGGCGGCGGCCAAGGCGTGCCGATCTTCGGCCGACAAGGTCAGCGTTCCGCTTCGCCCCGCGTAGGCCACCAGGTTGTACAGTTCGCACAAGCGGTCGAATGCCGCGGGTCCCCCGAGATCAGACGCGCGCAGTCGTCGAGCATACTCTTTGGGCGTCTCTTCCGGATCGCGAGGCACGCCCAACCCTTCACCCCAGGCTTGCAGGGCATCGAAGGAATACACCACGAGCCAGACGGGAGATCGGCGTGCCGCCATGCCCGAGGCGAACGGGTCCTGGAAGCTTGCAAAGGGGGGCGCCTTCGGCGATGCCCCCAGCGGCGACGGCTCTTCTCGGCTCGCGACCCGTCTCCGCCCAAACAGCGATTCCAGCAGGCGGCTAAGCTGCTCCCGCCACTGCCGCAAGACCTCCCCAATCTCGTGCCTGTAGCGCCAAGCCAGCCATGCCACCGCCGCCAAGAAACCCAACGTGATGAGCAAACGAAACAGAGAGGCCAACCCTGACGCGACTTGAGTCAGGCTGACCCGAGGCAGGGACTGCTGCCACGTTTTCCCGGTACTCTCGGCAGCGGAATCGGTTTGGGATTCTTGAGCAGGCTCGGTTTCGCTCCCGCTCGCGCCGGGCCGAGTTTGTTCCGCGTCTCTTGAACCGGTTTGACCTTCTTGCTCTTGGGGGCCTTGCGACGGACCGCCTTCGGAGCGGACGCTTGCGTCGGGAGAACGGCTCGAGGGAGGCCCCTTCTCGCCGGGGGAGGCATCGGGGTCCGACGACGACTCGGATGATGATGCTTGAGAAGCCTCGGCCTTACCGCCGTCTTCTTCGGCGCCGCCATCTTTTTCGGCGCCGCCGTCTTTCCCGTCCGGCGATTCTCCTCCCGATGACTTATCACTTGCCTTTTCTGATTCCGTCTGAGGGCTGCCTTCGCCGCCCCCCTGTTTGCCGGACGTTTCCGCCTCGGCCTTGCCGCCGTTCTTTCCGTTCGTCCCTTTCCCACCTCCTGATGGTTGCGCGGTCGATTGCGTGTTGTCGGCCGTTCCCCCGCGGGCCTCCTTTCCCGAGGGGCTTCGAGAGTCACCGGCAGCCGGGCCCTTCGATGAGGGCGTGTTGGCAGGCTCCATGGTCCGCGACGCCAATGAGGATGCTTTGCGTAAGGGAGATGTGAGGTAGCCCCCCCAACTCCACATCGGCACGGCGGGTTTCGGCAATAACCATCCCAGCAGCAGCACTCCCACAATGACGGCACCGCCGACGGCAACCCAGCCGCGGACGGCATCGCCGGGCATGGTCAGATTGCGTTCGCGCAGATAGA
>JAAZNR010000919.1 GCA_012798155.1 Thermogutta sp.
ACCGGGGTTCCCGCGATCGTCGATTTGGCGGCCATGCGGTCCGCCGTAGCCCGTTTGGGCGGCGATCCCAAGCGGATCAACCCCTTGATTCCGGCGGATCTGGTGATCGACCACTCGGTCCAGGTGGATTTCTTCGGCGACGCCGACGCCCTCCGCCGGAACGTGGAACTCGAGTTTCAACGCAATCGCGAGCGCTACGAGTTCCTCCGCTGGGGGCAGGAGAGCTTCGATAACCTGCGGGTCGTTCCGCCGTCGGTGGGTATCATTCACCAAGTGAACCTGGAATACCTCGCCCAATGCGTCTTCGTGGGAAAGGATGCGGTTGGAGACCTCGCCTATCCCGACACGCTGGTCGGCACCGACAGCCATACGACGATGATCAATGCCCTGGGCGTGCTGGGTTGGGGAGTCGGCGGCATCGAGGCGGAGGCTGCCATGCTGGGTCAGCCCCTTTCCATGCCCGCCCCGGAGGTCATCGCCTTGGAGTTGACCGGCGCCCTCCGCCCTGGGGTCACGGCCACGGATTTGGTGCTCAGCGTTACCGAGCTATTGCGGCGTGAGGGGGTGGTCGGGAAGTTCGTCGAGTATTGCGGCGAGGGGGCGGAGCGGATGCCGGTGGCGGACCGCGCCGTGCTCGCCAACATGGCCCCGGAGTACGGCGCCACGATGGGATACTTCCCCATCGACGGCCGCACGCTGGAATACCTCCTGCAAACCGGCCGAAGCGAGGCACACGCGGCCATGGTCGAACGCTACTCCAAGGAACAAGGGTTGTTCCGCGAGGCCGGCGCCCCCATGCCCGACTACACCAAGGTCTTGCGGTTGGACTTGGCGACGGTGGAGCCGTGCCTGGCCGGTCCCAAGCGTCCGCAGGATCGGGTGCCGCTGAGCGAGGTCAAGACGCGGTTCCGAGGTTCGTTGACCCGGCCGACGCAAAACCGCGGCTTCGGTCTGGCGGAAGCAGACGTGGCGAGAAAGGTCTCCGTCACCTCAAACGGGGCCCTCTACGAGCTGGGACACGGGGCGGTGGTCATCGCGGCGATCACCAGTTGCACCAATACCAGCAACCCCACGCTGATGGTGATGGCCGGGCTTTTGGCGAAAAAGGCGCTGGCTCGCGGGCTGCGGGTGCCGCCCTTCGTCAAGACCAGCTTGGCCCCAGGCTCGCGGGTGGTGAATTGTTATTTGGCCGCGGCGGGCCTGGAGGACGCCCTCACCGCCCTGGGCTTCGCCACAGTCGGCTACGGCTGTACGACCTGCATCGGCAACAGCGGGCCGCTTCCCGACCCGGTGGCGCGGGCGGTTCGCGAAGGCGAACTGATTGTGGCCGCCGTTCTGAGCGGCAACCGCAACTTCGAAGGCCGCATCAATCCCCTGGTCAAGGCGAATTATCTGGCCTCGCCGCCGCTGGTCGTGGCATTCGCCCTGGCCGGCACCGTGGATATCGACCTGACGCGGGAACCGTTGGGAAAGGATGCCGCGGGGCGCGACGTGCTTCTGCGGGAGGTTTGGCCCGGCGAAGAAGAGACGGCCGCCGTGCTCCGCGACGCGATGTCGCCCGAGGTCTTCCGCCGCTGTTACGCCGAGGTCTTTTCCGGCAACCCGATGTGGAACGCGCTACCTTTGAAAAAGAGCGAGCTGTTCGATTGGTCCGAGGAAAGCACGTACATCCACGAGCCGCCGTTTTTCACGAATCTCACGTTGGAGCCGCGGCCGCCCCGGCCGATCCGCGCTGCCCGGGTCTTGCTGGCCTTGGGCGATTCCGTCACGACAGACCACATTTCGCCGGCGGGAAACATCGCCAAAGACAGCCCGGCCGGCCGCTATGTCATGAGCCGCGGGGTCCCGCCCGAGGAATTCAACAGTTACGGTGCCCGGCGGGGAAACGACCAGGTCATGGTGCGGGGAACGTTCGCCAACATCCGCATCCGCAACCTGTTGGTTCCCGGCACG
>JAAZNR010000135.1 GCA_012798155.1 Thermogutta sp.
CGGCGTCATTTTCTATGGGACGGAAGGCTATTTGGTCCAGCAGACGTACACGCGTTGCACGGTCTTCGACAAGAACATGAAGCCCGTCAAGCAGTTCGGCGGCGGGGGCAACCACTACAGGAACTTTATCGACGCCGTCTTAGCCGAAGACCCCGGTAAGCTGAACGCCGATGCCGTCGAGGGGCATCTTTCCGCCGCCATCAGCCATTTGGGGAATATCTCCTACTACCTCGGGGCGCACAACAAGGTCTCGGCCGAGGAGGCGAAGAGGATACTATCGGGCGTGAAGAGCCTGGATGACAACCTGGCAACTCTTGATCGCACCCTCCGCCACCTGACCGACAACGGCGTCGATCTGGAGAAGTACCCCATCTCTGTCGGGCCCCAACTGAAGTTCGACCCCGAGAAGGAAGTGTTCCCTGAGTCGCCCGAGGCGAACGCGCTGCTCCATCGCGAGTACCGGCAAGGGTTTGAGTGTCCGACCGCCGACAAGGTCTGACGCCTGGGGACCTGGGACGAGGCGGCGAAACCGCCGAGGCCGGAACGAATTGGGCGTCGGGTGCCGTTCCGGCCCCGGCTTGCGGAGGCTTTCTCCCCTTGTTGGCCGGTTACGGAAGATTTATGATACTGGGCTGATGTTTTCCGATGCGGCGGCCCTCCGAGTCGGGGTCTCCTCGCCGGCGAGGGCTTCGTACACTCTTGTAGCGGTGCGTTCGGAAAGCTCCGAGAGTCCGCTCATAGGCATTTCCGGCAGTCTTGCGGAGTGGGTGAATAGGGGGCACGGTCGTCCACCGGAGTCAAGTGTTTTCGTTGTTTGTGTTGCTCGCAGACTTTTCAAGAGACCCCATGATGTTTGATCTCAGTCCCTTGATGATTTTCGCCGAAGCCGCGGGGGGCAATGGTACCGGAGCCTGGTTGACTCTGGTGACTCTCTGGTTGCCGCTGATCGTCATCTTCTATTTCATCCTCATCCGCCCCCAGCGTCGGGAGAGACAACGCCGCGAGGCGATGCTGGCCGGTATCAAGAAGGACGACCGAGTTCTTACCATCGGCGGGATTTACGGCGTGGTGACCAATGTGAATCGCGACGGCCAGGAGCCGTCCGTGACGCTCCGCGTGGACGAGTCCAACAACGTCAAAGTTCGCGTGGCGCTTTCGGCAGTCGCCCGTGTCTTTAACGCCGAACAAGCAACGGAGTCGCCGTCCAAGGGCTGATCGGTCTGGGAGAGGGGCCCTCGTGATCTCGTCGTTTGGCCGGTCAGGACGCGACATCGGAGATCCGCGGCAAGTTGCAGTCGAGAGCGATTGAGTGGGATTGGAAATCGTCCCGATTTGGAAGCTCCGGGACTGCCGGCGGGGATCGGCGCCGGCGTCCGTAAGAGTGCAATCGAGGCTTGAACCTTTAAGAGAATTCGCACATGCGGCAAGCACGTTCAGGTTCGGGTATCAAGCTTTGGGTTTTCGCGGCGCTGGCCGTCTTGTTGCCGTGCGTGAAGGCGGACTTGCAGAACGTCGGCTTGGCCGAGGACGCCCCCGCGGCAACTCAGTCGAGCGCGCCGCCCTCGCCCGGCACCTGGGAAACGGCGACGCCGGCGCTGGATATGCCCTCCGAGCAGCCCCAGGAAGAAGCGGGCAAGGATAACGGAACCCAGCCTGCGGAGTCGGCGCCGGCTGCGGCGGAAGCGTCGTCAGCTCAGCCCGCGGGTGGCGAGTCCCCCGCTCAGGCGTCACCTGCTCAAGATTCCCCTTCACCGCCGTCGCCGGGCGGCGAGACGAGTCCGACTACTCCTCCCGGCGCCCTGCCGGCCCCAACGACGGCTGAAACGACGTCTGAGACGCCGGCAGGGGAACAGCAGGCACAACCGGGATTTGTGGGGCGGATGCTGAACGCGCTCGTCTTTTTCGGGACGTTGGCGGTGGTCTTGGTCGTCCCGATCATGTTGGGGTACTTCGTAGCCAAACAATTGCGGCTGCCCGACTACGGGGGCAAGCTCGCCATTTTCTTTCTCACCGTGGCGGTAGCCGTGTTCGTCCTGTTGACTCGCTGGCCCCCCAAGCTGGGCATCGACCTCAGCGGCGGTGTGACGCTGGTTTATGAAGTGGAGGGCACGGTGCGGCAAGCGGGCGGCGCTGGGGCGCCTGCCGGCGGCGATACGTCGGAGGTCAATATGGATCAACTGATTGCCGCGTTGAACAAACGCGTCAATCCGTCGGGCGTGAAAGAGGTCACCATCCGGCGATTCGGTCCGCGGCAGATCGAGATCATCGTGCCGGAGGTCGACGAGGACGAGGTCAACCGGCTGGAGCGGGTGATCAGCAGCGTGGGCACCCTCGAGTTCCGTATCCTGGCGAATTCCCGCGATCATCGCCGCCTCATCGAGCGCGCTCAGGCTTTAGGGCCGGATGAACTGGAATTATACGACGAGCAAGGGAACCTCTTGGCATGGTGGGTCCCTGTTGCAAAGGGCCAGGAGCAAAACATCGGGGCCTTCGGAGAGGTGGCGGTTCGTCAGGGGCAATACCGCGGCGAGCCGTGGCTCCAGATCTTGGTAGCGAAGGATCCCTACGACGTGACCGGCGCGGACCTGCTGCGGGTCCGCGAGAGCGTGGATGAAGGCGGCCGCCCTTGCGTGGCCTTCGTCCTGCGAGCGGGCAGCGCACAGCAACGGTTCGCCACGCTGACCAGCGAGAATCGCCCGGATCCCAATACCGGTTTCGAGCGGCGGTTGGGCATCATTTTGGACGGCTATCTCTATTCCGCCCCCACGATCCGCTCGACGATTTCGGCCCAAGGCCAGATTACGGGCGACTTCACGCAGGAGGAGGTTCGCTCGCTCTTGCAGGTGTTGGAGGCGGGCAGTCTCCCGGCCATGCTAAGCCCCCAGCCCATCAGCCGCTTGATCACGGGGCCGCAATTGGGTCGCGATACGATCCGGCAAAGCGTGACCTCCATGATCATCGCGAGCGTTCTCGTGTTTGCCTTTATGATCGCCTACTACCGCTTCGCCGGCCTCATCGCCTGCGTGGCGGTGGTACTCAACCTGCTCATGCTGGTGGCCCTCATGATCATGGTGAAGGCGGCCTTTACCCTGCCCGGTTTGGCCGGTTTGAGCTTGACCGTCGGCATGGCTGTGGACGCCAACGTCCTGATCTATGAGCGCATCCGCGAGGAGTTGAGCCGGCAAGCCACGTTGCGGATGGCGATTCGCAACGGATTCGAACGCGCCATGAGCGCGATCGTGGACTCCAACCTCACGACCATGCTCACCGCCGCGGTCCTGTACGCCGTGGGCACGGACCAAGTCCGCGGCTTTGCGGTGACCCTCTTCCTGGGATTGGTGCTGAACCTTTACACGGCCGTCTTTTTGGCCCGCATGGCATTCGAAATCTTGGAACGAAAGCGTTGGATCAAGAAACTGTCCATGATGCAAGTCATTTCCGCCACCAATTACGACTTCATGGGCATGGCTCGTTATGCGATCGCCGGCTCCGTGGTCGTCATTGCCGTGGGGATGGGCGCCCTGTTCATGCGAGGGCAGGGGGTCCTGGATATCGACTTTACGGGCGGGGTGGCCGTGGAACTGCTTTTCAAAGAGCCGAAGGACATCGGCGAGGTGCGGCACCGTTTGCGCGATTTGCGAGATCTCGCCGTCAGCGATGTGCGGCTGGAGGGCGAGGAGCCGCATCGTCGTTTTATGATCAACACCGCCGCCGAACCCGGGGTGGAGGCTCAGGAGTACTTGGACCGCGTCAAGGAGAAGATCGCTCAAATCTTTGGCGATGAATTGGTGCACTACTCCCTGGAGTTGCAACCTTTGACGGGGACCGGCGGAATTCCCTCGCTCGGCCGCGTGAGCGGCTTGGCTGGGATGGGCGGCCTGGGCCTCGCGCCCTGGGTCTATGGGCAAACGGAAGGCGAAGCGGTTTCGGGCGGGGCGCCCTCCGTACCGGCAGCCGGCGGCAACGTACCGGCAGCCGGCGGCAAGGGCGACATACCGCCGTCGGAGCCGGGGGCGGTCAACGTTAACACCGAGGCGGTCAACGTTAATGCCGATACGAAGAGCGAGTCGCCCGCTCCCGCGACTTCAGCGACGCCGGCAACGAGGGACGGCGGGGCAAACCATGCTGCGCCCTCAGCCTCGCCGCAAGGTTCGGGAACGACGGCTCGGCCGGCGGCCCGGCCGGCGGCTCAAGCCGGGCGTTCCTGGCCCACGCGGGTGAAACTCATCTTCGATCACAAGATCGACTACGACACCGTCAACGACTTGGTCGCCCGGCAATTGGCGAAACTCCCCGACCCGGATAAAGACGCGGATTACGAGGTCTTCAATCGCGAATACCGTCGGGGTGACACGACGGGTTACAACGAATGGGAAGTCCGAATCGACTTGCCGCCGGAAACGGGCATGCAAGTGGTCGAGCAAGTCCGGGCCGAATTCGAGGCCATCCCCTACTTCCCGTCCTCCAACACCATCGGAGGAAAGGTAGCGGGGAGCACCCGCGTGCGAGCCGCTTATGCCCTCTTGCTGAGCGTGATCGGCATCATCATCTATCTGTGGGTGCGGTTTACGCGATTCAGTTTCGGTTTGGCCGCGGCCGTGGCCCTGTTGCACGACGTCTTGATCACGGTGGGTTTGATCGCACTGAGCGCCTATTTGACGGGATTCCTGCAATTCCTCCTCATCGAGGAGTTCAAGATCGGCTTGACCGTCCTGGCCGCCCTGTTGACGATCGTGGGTTATTCCGTCAACGATACGATTGTGGTTTTCGACCGCATTCGTGAGGTCAAGGGAAAGAATCCCAACCTCACCGCCGGGATGATCAACTCGAGCATCAATCAGACTTTGAGCCGGACGTTGATTACGGGACTGACGACGCTGTTCGTAATCGTGGTACTGTATGTCGGCGGCGGCGCTGGGATTCACGGTTTTGCCTTCACGCTTCTGATAGGCATTACGGTGGGCACCTATAGCTCGATTTTCATCGCATCGCCGATCTTGATGTGGTTGACGGCGGTGCCCGAGTCGCAGGCCCAGAAGGCAAAGACACCCCAATACGTTTCCTGAATCGGGGAAAAGAGGGCCGAGGCGGGGACCTTGGGTCCGCCTGTCTGGGTGATGATTTCGCCGATCGCACGCGACCTGTGCGGCATGCTTTTGGGGCGGCGTCCGGGCGATGCCATCCGCTGGGAGAGGCGGTAGCGGTCGGAGCGGATAAACCGCGCCCCCGGCCGGATCTGCATTTTGCACAGGGCGAAATCCGATTTGAGTTACGAAGGCCGGCGATGTCAGCCGGCCTAATGCTTGATCCGACCGTATGACGCCGGAAGGAACGACTCGGCGTTTTGGAGCTTCACGGATGGTTTGCCGATAGACGCTTGTCGTCACCGACAACCGTTCGAGGATCTCCCCGTGGATCGCGGCCTATGGGTATTTCTGATCGTCGCCGTCATGTCTTGGGTGACGGTTTGGGCCGTTCTGATGCATCCCCGCGGCGTTCGGGAAGCGAATCCGTTCGCGAAGGTTGAGCCGTCCTCGGAATGGCCCCCTCCCGGCTTTCTGCCGTCCATTCCATCCACGTCTCCGCCCGAGGAAGAAATCTTGACGACGCGAGGAATGTTCCCTTCCAGCGATAAATTGCGGCGAGAGATTCAGTCGATCGGCTCGCACTTGGAGGATGAGAAAGCGGTTCCAAGACTCATCTCCGTCTTTCCCGGCCGGACGGGGCGCTTTTCCGCGGGCCGTTTGCCGAGCGGCGCAATCGACCGAGAGGGATCGAAAGGCAAAGCGGAGGGGGCGGGGGGGATAAGGGAAACCGGATCATCCGGCAGTACAACGCCGCAGGACGATCCCTCGGTTGTCAACGACGGCTCGGTCCGCCCGTCTTCCGGCGAGACGCCGGTCCTTCATCGCGTTCAGGACGGTGACACGCTGCCGTCCCTCGCGGCGCGGTATCTCGGCGACGCCTCCTTGTGGCCCGTCCTCTACGAGATCAACCGAGATCGTATTCCCTCCCCGGACCTGCTGCCGTTGGGAGTCTCGCTGATCGTCGATCCTGCTCGTGCCGGGGGCGACAAAGAAGCGAAGCCCGCCTCCCCCCTCTCGCCATCCGTAAACGGGGGAGAGTTACCGCCGCTGGAACCGGTCGCAATAAGCAGGTTCGTAGATCCCGCTGATTGCGGTAAAAAGCCGTGAGCGGCCATCCGAGGTCGCTTATTTGCGGCCGGTCCGTTCCTGCCACGGAACCGGGAGTTGGGCGGCCCGATCGTCCAAAAAGCTCAGGATCGAATCAAAGATGGGCCGCTCGAAGCGGGCCATCAACTCGTGGCCTTGCAGAGAGGTGGCAAACTTCACGAAAAAGAGGTCCTGGCCTTCCACGGTCCGGCCGGGGTCGGGCACACGGTGGTAGCGGGCCAGCAGGTTGTAGATGCGCTGTGCGTCGCCCGCCTCCCGCGAGGATTCTTGCCCCACGATGATATAG
>JAAZNR010000136.1 GCA_012798155.1 Thermogutta sp.
CCTCGCGGTTTACCATTCGTTCAGGAGCGAGTTGCTCTTGGGAAGCTTGTTTTTTGTCGGCCGCCGCGGCGCTGCGAAGGGCGAAGTGGGGGGCCGATACCCGGCTCCGCCTGGGCGGGCGGGGTTCCGCCGCGCGGGTCTTGGCCTCAGGGGATTCAGCGCCGGGCGGTGACAACCCCGGCTCGGCGGCCGGCATCGAGCGAAGGAACGCCTGATCGATACGCGTCATCGTCGCATCCTCCCGCCTTCGGTCGGCATGCAATTCTCGGGCTGTTCGCAGCGGATATTTCTCAGGGTGAACGGTTCGGCTGCGTACCGAACGGGGTTTCGCGGTCGGGAAGACGGCACCTTGGCGAACGGACGCCGCGGCTCAACGGTAAGTATTCCACGTGGAGGTCGAAGTCTGGGGATAAGCGGGGGCATTCCCGCTCGTTGACGGATAATAGTACGGCGATGAATTGCCGGACGGCACCGGGGTGTAAGCCGGGGCGGGCGGATTCGGCACAGCCGGATAGCCGGTCGCAATGGGTGCACTGGTCCGGGCATAGTCGGCCCGGATCACCGCCGGATCGACCACTTGGGGCTGTATCCCGGATGCAGCGCCCGGCGAGGACGGATCGGCCGGTTGCCCCCAACCGGGAGCCTCGCTGGACAAAGCAGGATAGCCGGAATTCGGTGCGCCGTTGGTATTCCAAGAGGGTGCGATCGGGCGGTTCAAGTTGGGGGAATAGGCGGGGACGTAGCCTGCGGCCGACGGCCCGGGGACTCCGCCGTTACCACGAGAGGCGACTCGTTCGTCGGCTGCCGCTGACGCATACACAGTTTGAGCAGGGTATCCATAAGGCTGCGCATTTGCCTGCGAGTACGTACTCTGCGGGTAGGTTGTCGGCATATTCGGCGGCGAAACCTGCGGTGATTGCGCGGCCCAAGTCGGTGCGGACGGCGGTGTCCCGATCGCCGGCGCGGCTGACTGGGAGGCGTTAGTGTTCTCGGCTTGGTATTGGGCTGCCGCCTGTGTGCCGGTCCAAGACTGATAGTACGGGTTTTGTACCGTGAACGGCTGACCGTCTTGAACCGGTGCCTGCACGCCGCCCGTCGGCTGAGATTGGGAAAGGGTGTTCGCGGCGGCATTGGCCCAACTCGCTTGCTGAGCCGGCGAAGGCGAAGGCTGCGACGGGGCGGGATCACTCCAAGCCGTCTGCTGCGGTGCAGATGCCGGAACGCCTTGCGGCGCGTAGCTGGGCACGGGCAGGGTGGTAGCGGGCTGGTAATACGGCTGCTCCGGAGTCATGCCGGTTGGGTGCGAGCTAGCATCCATGCCCACCGAATCACCCCATCGATTCCCCGGCGGGAGATCGAAACCTAGGGGGGACTTGGAGGGCGTCTCCCCCTGAGCGAAAGACGCGGGGCTGCTCGGGGTGTTCCAACCCGCCCAGGCCGTGGAAGTCTGTTGACCGGCTGCCGGCTGCGGGGAATTCGGGGCCGATGTCAGATTCGAGTCCCATCGCGGGGCCTCGGGGGCCTCGGGCTGAGGGACGGGGACCTGCCATCGGCCGGCGCTGTCGGTCACGCCTCCCGAATCGTTTCCCCCGCGACTGGAGAAGAACCAGACCGCCGCCAAAAGGACGATCACCACGCCTCCCAGGGCGATGCCGCGCCAAACCGGCTTTTCCCACATCGCAAAACCTCCGTAAGAGATGGTCCGGATTTCTTCAAGGTCGGCTTCCGGGCGACTCAAGTCCGGTAGTTCGGTGAGCACGCTGGGACTGGACGCTCGGGCATTCGAGGCGGGCGCCCGCACACGGACCGAGTAGGGGCCTGCCGTCGCGGCATTCGAACTGAAAGGGGCCGAGGATTCCATTTGGGGGACCTCGCCGTGAAGATTTGGTTGCTCGTTCATGGGCATGGTGCTGGGGTAATTCGATTTCGTGTACGGCACTCAGGACGATTTCCGCGCGTACACGCGGTTCGCCGTCTGGATGCAACAATCGGCCGAAATCTGGGGAAACCTTGAGGATTATTCGGAAAATGCCCGACTTGCCGAATGCTCGCAGTTGATTTCGGCGTGACGCCGCGGACTAGGGGTAGGGGAGTGGATTATTTGCGGATTTCGATGAAAGAATTGCGGCATGAAGCAGGCGGGGCGTGGAAGAATTCGTTCATCCGGTTGACAACATGCTTTCAGCATGTCATAATCGGGGTTGTTTAGGTTGTCTATAGGCCTTTGCACCGCGTGTTTTTGGTTAGTCTTTAGGCGTTTGCGCCGCCTGATTACGGTAAACGGTCCAGAAAGGACAACATGCCGCCCAGTCAATCGACCTTAACCGTTCAAGAGCGACGGCAGCAGATCCTGGAGCTGATTCGCGCGCGGCACTTTGCCACTTTGGACGACCTGACCGGTGTGTTGGGAGTATCGGAATCCACGGTACGGCGGGATCTGGAGGCCCTGGAGGAGGAAGGCGAGGCGCATCGTATCCATGGGGGCGTGTTGTACACGGGCAGTTCGCCCAAGCTGCCCCATTTCGAAATGCGGCAGCCCATGCGTTGGGCGGAAAAAAAGGCCATTGCCCGAATGGCCGTGGAGTTGATCCAGCCGGGAGATTCTATCCTGTTGGACGGCGGTAGCACGACCTACGAGGTGGCGCGGTTGCTGACCGGGATGCCGCTGCATGTCGTCACCAACTCGCTTCCCGTCGCCAATTTGTTTGCCTCCAGCCCGATTAGTGACCTAGTCTTTTTGGGAGGTAGTATTTGTCCGCGGAGCGGGGTGGCTCAGGGACCGCTGGCCGATGCCATGATCGGCTCGTTGCGGGTTCGCAAGGCGATTCTGTCCGTTGCGGCGGTCAATGAACAGGGGTTTTTCAACAACAACGTGCTGCTGGTGGGGACGGAACGCCGCATGATGGAGGCCGCCGACGAAGTGATCGTGGTGGCGGACAGTTCCAAGTTCGGGCACTGTAGTCTGACCCATCTTTGCCCCTTGGAAGCCGTTCAGTACGTGGTTTCGGACGACGGTTTGACCGCCGATTGGCGCGAGAAGATCGAGTCGGCGGGCGCAAGGCTGCTGGTGGCGACGGTGCAAGAGCGGCAGACGACGCCCCCGCCTGAGTTGGGGGACGCGGGGAGCGTGGATTCGCCGATACGGACGATACGGAGCAGTTGAAGGCACCCATGCCGTGGGTCGCGGGAAAGAGCCGTTTGCGATGCAACCCCTCAACCACCGCCGGCTGGAGTAACATCGGCGGCCGTATGCCGCATAGCGTGCTCCGATCGCCACGACGCTAAAGGTTTCGCGGAAAAGCCCGAAGAGGGGCGCAGTCGGGGAAATCGCGGCGGTCGTGGCAGGGCAAGAGGCGTCCCGACGGTGAATCGCCGGCCGTCATGCGAGAATCGGACGGTGAATTGCCGGTTGTCACGAGAAGACAAGAGAATGGAATGACCATGAGTATCGCAGCCCCGATCGACCGTTCGCAGATCGAGAAGATCGTCCGCGAAATCGTGGTGCAGCTCTTGGGCGGCCCCAAAGGCAAGCCCGAGCTGGTAGTGAGCATCTCGGCTCGGCATTGCCATTTGAGCCAGGAGGACGTCGAGACGCTATTCGGCAAGGGGCATCAGTTGACGCCCATGAAGCCGCTGTATCAAGAGGGGTTCTACGCCGCGGAAGAGACCGTGATGTTGGTGGGTCCGCGGCGGCGGATGCTGCCGAGCGTCCGGGTGCTCGGTCCCACGCGCTCGCGGAGCCAAGTCGAGCTGGCCTTCACGGATGCCATCTCGCTGGGGATCGACGCCCCGGTCCGACCCAGCGGCAAGATCGACGGCACGCCCGGCTGCGTCTTGATCGGTCCGGCCGGCGTGGTGGATTTGAAGCAGGGAGTGATTCGCGCAGAGCGGCACGTGCACATGAACGTCCGCGACGCGGAGTTTTACGGCGTGAAAGACGGCGACCGCATGTCGTTGCGCATCGAATCCGGCTATTGCACGGCGGTCTACGAGGGTTTGCTGGTTCGGGCGGATGAGGCCGGCAAGCTGGAGGTGCATCTGGACACGGACGAAGGCAACGCGGCGGACATCGACCATGCCGCGCGCGTGGAGTTGTTCAAACCCTGAAACGGAGTCGCGACGGAAACAAGGTATTGGAAAACGGACGGCTCTCGACTCGGCCGTACCGATCCGGTGGAAAAACGTGAGTTCGGTTTGGTTCCTACCCCTGGAGTAGAAGACGATGGCGAAACAAATGGAAGCTTTAGGCATGATTGAGGCCAAGGGTTTTGTAACCCTTGTGGAAGCCACCGATGCCATGCTCAAGGCGGCAAACGTGCAGTTCTTGGGCTGGGACAAGGTGGGCAGCGGCTTCGTGAGCGTGTTCGTGACGGGCGACGTGGCGGCGGTCAAGGCCGCCACGGACGCCGGAGCGGCGGCCGCCTCGCGGATCGGCGAGGTCGTCAGCGTTCAGGTCATTCCCCGTCCCCACGACGAGCTTTCGGCCGTCTTGCCGAGCCCCATGGTCAGGGAATCCAAGGCCGATTGATCTCTCCTCACGCCGCGCAACAGTACACGAACCGGGACCATTGAGACGGGACCATTGAGAAAAGAAAGGGTATTGCCCCCATGCAAGACGCCATTGGATTGATCGAAACGAAGGGTTTGGTGGCTTTGGTGGAAGCGACGGACGCCATGGCGAAGGCCGCCAACGTGCAGATCGTGAAGCGCGTACAGATCGGCGGCGGGTTGGTGACGACGATCGTGCGGGGAGACGTGGGAAGCGTGCGGGCCGCCGTCGAGGCGGGCGCGAATGCCGCCTCGCAAGTCGGCGAGCTGGTCGCCAGCCACATCATTCCCCGCCCCGCGGAGGGCGTGATCGCCGCCTACCTGAGCTGAAGCCGCACGTTTTCCGGCAGGGCGTCGCGGTGTCGCAACCGGAGCAGGTCTTTCGCGCCGGAGAGAGACGACGGCAGCGCCTGGCGTGACGGCGCCGGGAGCGTCGGCTTTCCCTTGATAGGAGGTCGTGGGAGGAGGACGGAGCATGAAGGTTTTGGTGGCCAACCTCGGATCGACGAGCTTCAAGTACCGTCTCTTCGACATGGAGACGGAACGGCAGCTTGCGCGAGGCGGCATCGAACGGATCGGGGCGGAGGAGAGTCCCGTTACGGCCGAGATCGCCGGGAAGCGGCTGGAAAAGAGGCTGCCCGTCCCCGATCACGCCGTGGCCGTGCGATGCTGCTTGGACCAGCTCACCGACCCGGAGCTGGGATGTTTGAAGGATGCCGCCGAGGTGTCGGCCATCGGCTTCAAGGCCGTGCATGGGGGCCGTATCTCGGGAGTGCAGCGGGTCACGGAAGACGTGCTGGCGGCGATGGAGGAGATGTCGTCTACCGCGCCGGCGCACAATCCGCCTTATATCCGCGCGATGCGATTGCTCCGCCAAAGGCTCCCCGGCATCCCCTTGGTGGCCGCCTTCGAGACCGATTTTCATCGCACGATGCCGGATCGGAATCGGTATTACGCGGTACCCTACGAGTGGGCCGAGTGGCACGTGCTGCGTTGGGGATTCCACGGGGCCAGCCACCGCTACATCGCGGCTCGCACGGCGGAATTGCTGGGCCGGAATGATCTGCGCATCGTTTCCTGCCACCTCGGCGGGTCCAGCTCGCTGTGCGCCGTCCGCAACGGGCAAAGCGTCTTCACCAGCATGGGGATGAGTCCGCAGACGGGTTTGCCGAATAACAATCGGGTCGGTGATTTCGATCCCTTCGCGATTCCGATCGTGATGGCCAAGACCGGCTGGACGCTGGAGCAAACGTTGGAGGCCTTGGCGAACAAGTCGGGATTGCTGGGGTTGAGCGGCGTAGGTACCGACATGCGGGATATTCGCCAAGCCGCGGCGCAGGGCAATCCTCGCGCTTCTCTGGCGATCGATGTCTTTACGGCTTCGATCCGCCACTACCTGGGGGCCTGCCTGGTGGAGTTGGGCGGGGCGGACGTGGTGGTCTTCACGGGCGGCATCGGCGAGAACGACGCGGAATTGCGGGCGGTCGTGTGCGAGGGCCTGGAAGAATTGGGCATCGTACTGGCGCCCGACAAAAACCGGCAAGCACGCGGCGAGTGCGACATCAGCGATTCGCGGAGCCGGGCCCGGATTTGGACCATGCCGACCAACGAGGAACTGATGGTGGCCCGGCAAGTCCGTGACCTCTTGCAGGCGGGAGGCTGAGCATGTTTCTGGCCCGAGTTACCGGTACGCTGGTCGCCACGCAAAAGGTCGGGTCGATGGTCGGCCGCAAGTTGTTGACCGTGGAGGCGTATCGTCTGGACCCCGAGACGCGCAATCAACTGAAGGGGACGGGGCGGACCTTTGTGGCCGTGGATACCGTGGGGGCCGGCGAAGGCGAACTGGTGCTGATCGTGCAAGGCTCCAGCGCCCGGCTGACGCCCGAGACGAAAAACCTGCCCGTGGATACGGTCATCATCGCGATCGTGGATCAGGTGCACGTGAAGGACGCGTGCGTGTACAGCAAGGACGGAGGCCGCGGGGCCTGAAGGGCGTCGCGGTTCGGTATGGCCGGACCGCAAGGCGGTCGGCCG
>JAAZNR010000137.1 GCA_012798155.1 Thermogutta sp.
CTTGGGCAGCATGTCGATGGCCTTATGCTTTGCCACTTCCTTATCCCGAACCGGGCAAACCTCGACGCACAATCCGCATCCCGTGCAATCGTCCGGGGCGACCTGATACGTCACCATCATGCCGGGGTATTCCTTGCCGCGCCACTCGGCCGACTTGAAGCCCTCCGGCGCGCCCGACAGCAGGGCCGGGTCGTAGACCTTCATGCGAATGGCCGCGTGAGGGCAAGCCAGCGAGCAGAGACCGCACTGGATGCAAATCTTCGGGTCCCAGATGGGAATCTCCAGCGCAATGCTCCGCTTCTCGTATTTGGTGGTCCCGGTGGGGAAGGTGCCGTCGGGCGGCAAGGCGCTGACGGGCAACTCGTCGCCGCGGTAGGCGATCATCATCCCCAGCACGTCCCGCACGAAGTCCGGCGAATCCGGCGGCACCGGCGGCAGCATGTGCAAGCGGGAATCGGCCTCAGCCGGGACGCGGACCTCCTGCAAGGACTCCAAGGCCCGATCCACTGCGGCGAAGTTCTTCTCGATGATCGAGGCGCCGCCTTTCTTACCGTAGGCCTTGACGATCTGGTCCTTGATCTCCTTGACGGCATCTTCGATGGGGATCACCTTGGCCAGGGCGAAAAAGCACGTCTGCATCACCGTATTGATGCGGACGCCCATCCCCGTCTCCCTGGCCACGGCATAGGCGTCCACGACGTAAAACTTCAGCTTCTTGTCGATGATCTGCTTCTGCACCTCCGCCGGCAGATGATCCCAGACCGTATCCGCCGGAAACGGGCTGTTGAGGAGGAAGGTCGCCCCCGGCTCGGCCACGGACAGCACGTCGATGCGTTCCAGAAAATGGAACTGGTGGCAGGCCACGAAGTTGGCCTTATGGACGAGGTACGAACCTTTGATCGGGCGGGGGCTGAAGCGGACGTGCGACGTCGTCATCGAGCCGGCCTTCCGCGAGTCGTACACGAAATACCCCTGCGCGTAGTTGGGGGTATTCTCGCCGATGATCTTGACCGAGCTGCGGTTGGCGCTCACCGTGCCGTCGCTGCCCAGACCGAAGAACACCGCCCGCACCACGTCGTCGCCCTCGGTGGAAAGATCGGGATCGTAATCCAGGCTCGAATGGGTCACGTCGTCCAAGATGCCGACCGTAAAATGATTCTTGGGCGACGCTTTGGCGAGTTCATCGAACACGGCGACGGCCATGGCGGGGGTGAACTCCTTGGACGAAAGTCCGTATCGCCCGCCGATGATCCGCGGCGGGGCGGTCCCCCTTTGTTGCTGCCAGTTCTCGGCCACGGTACCGATCACATCCATGTACAGCGGCTCGCCCAAGGCCCCCGGCTCCTTGGTGCGGTCCAGCACCGCGATATGCTTGACGCTCTTGGGCAGAGCCTCGACCATGGCGGCACCGTCGAACGGCCGATAGAGCCGCACCTTGAGGACGCCGACCTTTCGGCCTTGAGCCACGAGATGATCGACGGCCTCCTCCACCACCCCGCAGCCGGAAGCCATGATCACGATCACCGATTCCGCTTCCGGGTGGCCGCAGTAATCGAATAGATGGTACGACCGCCCGAACCGCCGCGCGAATTCGTCCATCGTCTCCTGGACGATTTCCGGGACCTTTTGGTAGAAGGGATTGCACGCCTCTCGGGCCTGGAAGAAGACGTCCGGGTTTTGAGCCGTTCCCCGGAGCACGGGCCGCTCGGGAGACATCGCTCGCTCGCGGTGCGCGCGAACCAGCTCGAAATCGATCATGCTGCGAACGTCGTTCTCGCTGAGTTGCTCGATCTTGGCGACCTCGTGCGACGTGCGGAAGCCGTCGAAAAAGTGCACAAAGGGGACCCTCGCCTTGAGCGTGGCGGAATGGGCGATCAAGGCCAGGTCTTGAGCCTCTTGTATGGAGGCTGAGGCCAATAAAGCGAAACCGGTGGTCCGGACCGCCATGACGTCGCTGTGATCGCCGAAGATGGACAAGGCGTGGGTGGCTACCGTACGAGCGGTGACGTGGAACACCACGGGCGTCAGCTCTCCGGCGATCTTGAACATCTCCGGAATCATCAGCAGCAGGCCTTGCGAGGCCGTAAAGGTGGAGGACAAGGCCCCGCCTTGCAGCACGCCGTGCACCGCGCCTGCCGCGCCCGCCTCGCTCTGCATTTCCACCACATGGGGCACCGAACCGAAGATGTTTTTTCGGCCGGCGGCCGCCCAGGCGTCGGGCATCTCGCCCAAGCTCGAGGACGGCGTGATCGGATAGATCGCCATGACCTCCGAGCACAGGTGCGCGATGTTGGCCGTTGCTTCATTTCCATCCACGGTCACGAAGCGTTTCTCTGCCACGGTGTGATCTCCTCTTTCCTTTCGAACGGGTGAACAGCTTTGCCGCCGGATGCATTTGCGTGGATGCCGCCGGCGAGGCGCTGCTAATTTCGACTGCCTGTATTACGTACCTGTATTACGGGTCCCAGCCGTCGCGCGAACCTCAATAACCAAGGCGCGTTGGTCCCGGGACGTTGTGCCCGCCGCATGCCCAACCGCCGGTCCAAACCCATGCCGAAGTGCCGGCCTGCCCAGGGAAAGCCAACCTCCGCGGCGAAATACCGGCGAACCGGGC
>JAAZNR010000138.1 GCA_012798155.1 Thermogutta sp.
ACGGATACGACTACCGTGGTCAATCACCTCGTCTACGATGCCTTCGGCCGCGTCACGCGAATGGGGAGCCGCCGGCGTGAGCCGGCGGTGGATAGTCCCTTCCTCTTCACCGCCCGACCGTTTGACGCCGACACCGGCCTGCAAAACAACCTCAACCGCTGGTACGACCCCGCTGTGGGAAGGTGGCTGAGCGAGTATCCGATCTCCTATAAGGGCGGGGACTTCAACCTCTACCGCTACTGTCGCAATAACCCGGTCGTTTACGTAGACCCCACCGGCCTTGTTGAATGCAAGTGTCCGCCTACCAGAAAGGAGTGCGATGCCGTTCTGGATCAAATTATCAAGAGCATTGCCCAGGTCGCCGGCAAGGCGTCGGATGGAAAGAATGACACCTTTGCCGAGGCAACAGCTGCCGCGAAAGCTTGGGCCACTGCGGCCGGTTACAGGAGTGAAGACCTCAAGAAGCAGCCGTGTTTCTTTCAGCAAGCAGTTGAGGACCTTGAAGGGAGCACCATTCCGACCATCACGGCTGGCATCGTATGGTTTGAAGAGTGGATCGGTTCGAGCCTTCCGAACTGGATGTTCGACAATACGAACTGGGACACCGGGAATGGGGATGTGTGGCTCAGGATGGAGGCATGGCGTCTGGGAATGTTGATGAAGCGAGTTAAGGTACTCTGCAAGGATGCGAAGTAACATCGGCGGCAGATTGCTACGACACGAGCAATGCGAGAGCGAACGTGGATGAAGTCTTTGGTCCGTAAACTTGCCCTGTGGGTCGGAATCGCGCTTTTGACTTCGATGGGGATGTCCTTGCTTCTCGCATTAGGCGCTCGCCTACCACGAATCGGCCCTGTTCCATTTGCAGCCGCCTGTGAGCGCGCGAACACGCTCGCTTTGGGAGTACGGGTTTTCGTAATCGTACTTACGCTAGGGGCGGCTCGCGCGGTGTTCTACGAACTGAGGCGACGCGCCTTTGGCGATCCAATGGGACCAACACCGGGAACGGCGTCAACCGGGAAGCATCCCCGCGACTGACCATTCCCGAAGCGCCCGGGTGCCGCTGCCGGCTAGTCCGGCAGTGCCGGGTGGCTGGGGTCGGAGCGCAGCGAAGCCCCCAGACGGCCGTCTTCACGCTGCCTCCACCACCAGCTTACGCCGGCGGCTCATGTTTCCGTGCGATTCCACCCGCCGGCTTAGGCCGGCGGGGCGGGTCCCCGGCGGAGGTCGTCCCACCGCTGCCTGCCGCGTTGGATCGCCGCATCGACGTCCTGTTGCCGCGGCGGTGAGCGGAAGGTTTCGGCGGGGTAGATGCTTCGATGGTAGGCGGAATAGGCCTCCATGCGGAGGTGGGCCGGCATCAGGTGGCCGCGACGCCGCTCCCTTTCCGCCCGCAGCGCCGCCAAGTCGATCGGGCCGATGACGATCCGTTCCCCGCCGCCGGATTCGGCCTGGGCCAGGATCCGCCCGTCGTAGTCCACGATCATGCTCCCACCCGGCCAACTGAAGGGAGCATAGCGGTGCAAGGCCGCCCCTTGATTGCAAGCCGCCACGTAGGCCACGTTCTCGATCGCCCGCGCACGGTTGATGATCGTCCACCAATCCAGCGGCGAGGCCGTTCCCCAGGGGTCCATGTAGGCCGAGACGCGGATCAGCACCTCCGCGCCCGACAACGCCAACTGCCGAACGGCCTCGGGAAAGAGCCAATCGTAGCAGATCGCCGCGCCCAATCGCCCGATCTCGGTTTCCGCCGTGGGGAACAGAGGGGCGTCGTATTGCGGCAGATCGTGCGGGCTGGTGTGCAATTCCCAGGGGATCCAGGGGTGCACCTTGCGGTACTTGAGCAGGATGCCGTCGGGGCCGATCAGGCACGAGGTATTGAACACGTGGCCGGGGTAGCGGTCGTCGCGTTCCAGAAAGCTCCCCGCCTGGATGAAGACCCCCAGCTCTCGCGCCGTCTCGTGAAACCGATCCGTGAAATCGTTGGGCACCGGCACGGCCAGCTTCTCGTGCAGCTCCTCCACGCTGTCGTACGCCGGGGCCGCCAGCGAGAACTCGGGAAAGACGATCAGCCGCACGGCATGGAGAGGCTCGTACGCCGTGGCCGCGAAATGGGCCAGTTCCAGCATCCGCCCCACGTTGCGGTGAATCCCCGCCCGATCCGCGGGGTTGGGCAGGTCCGTCTGACACATGGCCGCATAGTAACGGGTGCAAACGTCGCTCATGGCTCGGTTTTTCGGCTCCTCTGTAAGCTGACGGATTGAGTAAGCTGACGGATTGAGTTACGAACCGCCGGCGATAGGGCAAGCCGGGAAGGCGTGCCGGCGGCTTCAAGGGCCGGCGCGGCGGCCGGACAATAGCTCCATGCGAACGCGCCACTCCTCGGGCAGCTTGCGTTCGGGGTTGGTGATCGCGTCATCCTGCCGGAGGGCGGCCTCGGCCTCGCGCGCCGCCGCGGCGGATTTTCCCTGCTGATGCAAGATGTCGGCCAGCCGGGCGCGATAGAGGACCTGGCCGGGCTGGAGTTCCAGTGCCCGGCGGGCTGCCGCCTCGGCCTTGCGGAGGGCTTCGGCGTCGCCGGTTCGCTCGGCCGCCCGCAAATAGGCCAGCGCCACGCTGAAGGCCGCCGAGTCGGAATTCGGCGCCCGTTTCAAAAGCTCCGCCGCGGTGCGATCGAGGTCTTGCCGCAGGCGTTCCTGATCGGACTCGCCGCGCGGCAGACCCGGCGGGGAACCTTCGCCCCCCTGGGCCAGGGCCGTGCCGAGCACGGCCAGCCGCCGCAAGAGGGGTTCCACGGCCAAGGGGTCGGCCTGGGCCGCCGCGTCCAAGGCGGCCAGGGCGAGGCGGGGATCGACGTCGGACCGGGACGCCTGCTCCATCACCGCCCGGCAGCGGAGGACCGGGGCGTAAGCGGTCGCGTAGCAGCTCAGCGTCAGCACGGCGAAGACGGCGGTCAGGGCGTAGGCGACCGGTCCGGGGGCCTCGCGGAAGTCGGCCGCGATCCGCGGGGAAGACGGCCCCGCCGCGTCCTCCAGGCAGGACAGCCCGACCGCCGCCAACAGCCAAAACGATTGCGAGACCGCGGCGAAGCTCCAGCCGCCGGAGGCCGACCAGTGGATCAAGAGGACCGCCGCCGCCAAGCCGCAAAGGCCGGCCTCGCCGGGGGAAGGCGCCGCCTCCTGCCGGACCGGGGCACGGACCCAACCCTGCAACGCCCAATACGTGAGCAGCGCCGCGGGAAGCCCCACCATCAAGGAGGCCAACGTTTGCGGGGCGGAGCTGAGCAGGCTCAGCGCTAGTCCCAGCGGCCAGGCGGCGACCAGGGCCGCCGTCAGCCGTCGGGCATCGCGGGAGTCCGGGCCGGGCGAAGCCGCGGGCCTTGCCGCCGTGCCGACTTCGCCGGAGAGTACGCTCCGCGAGGCCTTCCCATAACGCCAAATTCTCAGGAAAAAGACCGCCAAAAGGACGAGCAGAGCCGCCAGGGCGAAGATGCCCGCCGTGGCCCAGACTTCCAGCAAAAAATTGTGGGGATCGCTGATGTCCTCGGTAGCGTCGGGGAGTTTGAATCGGGCATAAACGAAGCGGAAGTTGCCGGGCCCGCACCCCAGCCACGGTTGCGAAAGAATCATCCGCCACGTGGCCTGCCAGTATTGCCCGCGGAAAAGGAGCGACTTACCGGCCTCGTACAGTACCAGGGGGTCTAGCCCGCCCAAGGCAAAGGCCAAGCCGGCCAGCAAGGCGACTGCGGCCGCGCCGGCCGATAAGAGGTAATAGACGCGGCGTCCCAAAACCCCGCGGTTGGACCAGGCCAGTGCGACGGCGCCGAAGAGGGCGGCCAGATAGCCCGCCCGACTCTTCGTGAGGATCAAGCAAAGCCCCAGCGCGGACAGGGCCGCCAAGAGTATCAAGGCGCGGAGGATGGCGGCGGCGTCGCCGGGCGCCTTTTCCGCGGAGGCGTCGCCCCGGCCGGAGTCGCGGAACCGCCGCAGCAGCCGCCTGCCGCCGAGCCAAGCTCGGGCCGCGGTATGGCCGGTCGCCGCCAAGAGCACGATCCCCCAAGGCAGCAAGAAGCCCGCCAGGGAGTTCGTCAAGGCGAACGTGGCAAGCGGCTCCCTGCTGAAAAAGCGGTTCTCGAAGAGGCGGAGGGCGTCGGGGTTGTTCAGGTATTCCCCCAGGCCGGCCAGTTTCAGGTATCGCTCGGGATCGCTGCGGTAGGCCGCTTGGACGGCAGGCATTTCCACGCCGTATTGATACAGCCCAAAGGCCGCCGCACCCACCGCCGTGGCGACCATCACCGCAAGCACGGCGCGGACTCGCCGCGCCGGCCACTCGAACTGCCGCAGAAACAGGAAGACCAGGCCGAAGCCCACGGCTTCCCACAGCATGTTGACGGCGGGCCGAGCCGTACCCCGAAAAACGGCAAACAGCCCCGAGACGGCATAGGCGGCCGTCAAGACCGCCACGGCGGCGTCGGGGAGGCCGAAGCGAAAGCGAATCCGCGGTCGGCCGGCCTGAAACAGCCACCACATCACGGCCAAGGCCAGCCAGAGCATGACCACGGGCAGGCCGTCGCCGCGCTCCGCGCCCTCGCTAGGGAAGAGCGGCCGGGCGGCCAAGAGGGTCGCCGCGGCGGCCAAGAACCACGGTTGCCACGCCGCGTCCGATGCCCGCCAAGGGGCTTCCGGCGACCCACTCGCGGCGGCCGGCTTGCCGCCGAAAACGGGCGAAACAGGCGAGCGTCGCGTCTTTCCGGGCCGCGGCATGGATGCTTGCAATCAGGCGATCAAGGGTATTTCGGACGTGGTTCCTCGCCCCGCGACTCCACCCGCCGTGGCTGGGAGGCAACCTTCAGCGCGGCGTCGCTTGGACCGTTCGCGGCCGATTCCGCCCGCCCGTTGCCGCGCCGCCGCAATTGCCGCCGGGCGGCGGCCTCCAGGATGGCGATCAGGCTCAACATGCAAAAGACCGACAGGAGGATCACGCCGGCACCGAAGGCATTCACCTGATGCAGCAAGAGCGCCCCCAGTCCGCAGGCCGCCGTCGCCAAATAGATCGTCAGCACGGCCTGGGGCGGCGTCATCCCCAGCTCCACCAGCCGGTGGGAAAAGTGGTTCTTGTCGCCCACGAAGGGACTCCGCCCGGCTCGCAGCCGAATCAGCACCACCGTCGTGAAATCGTAGAGGGGCACGGCCAGGGCACAGAGCGGGGCCAAGACGGCGTGACGCGGCAGGTTCGCCCCCGCGAACGTGGCGGTCATCGACATAACGGCCGACAAATAGCCGATCCAATAGCTGCCGCAATCGCCCATGAACAATCGGGCGGGCGGGCGATTGTGCCACAGAAAACCCGCGATCGCCCCCACCATGACGAGGAAGAACCCGGCCACGAAGAGCTGCGGCTCGCCGCCCGCGGTCTCCGGCGTGAAGAGCATGACCAGGGCCAGGATCACGGCCGCGATGGCGGCGATCCCCGCCGACAGGCCGTCCATGTTGTCCAGCATATTGAAGGCGTTGATCATCACCACGATCCAAACGACGCTGACCGCCGCCGCCAGCCAAGGAAGGTCGAGGAACATCGTCACGCGAAAGCCGCAGGCCGCGGTCAGGATCGCCGCCGCGAATTCCACCGCCAGACGGAGCCGCCAGTCGAGCTTCCAAACGTCGTCGGCCAGCCCCAGCAGCATCAAGACGGTCCCGATTCCCAGGACGGTCCACAGCCGGCCGGCCTGGTGCCATACGCCGGGCAAGTGCACCACGGCGTCGGGGGGCAACAGGGCGGGCAGGGGCTGGCGGAGGGTCGGGCCGAGGAGTCCCGCCGCCGGTCCCGCGCCCAAGACCGCCCCCGTGAACAACGTCGCAAGTGCGAACGGCAGGACGATCCCCGCCCAAATCGCCAGCCCGCCCGAGGTCGGCATCGGGCGCCCATGAATCTTGCGGTCACCCGGCCGATCGACCAGCCCCAGCCGCGGCCCCCATCGGCGGAGCGCGAAACCGCCGGCCCA
>JAAZNR010000139.1 GCA_012798155.1 Thermogutta sp.
GGCGACCGCCGCGCAGGAGCACTCGTCATGTCCAATCCGCCTTTCGTCCATTTGCATTGCCATAGCCATTACAGTTTGCTGGACGGCGCCGGGACCGTGGATCGGCTTCTGGAACGGGCACGGCAACTGTGCATGAACGCCTTGGCCCTGACCGATCACGGCAACCTCTACGGGGCGCTGGAGTTCTATCAAAAGGCCCTGGAAAAGGGGATCAAGCCGATCATCGGCTACGAGGCCTACCTGGCCCCCGGCAGCCGCTTCGCCCGCGAGGGAAGCATGAGGGAGGCCAGTACCCATCTGACCTTGCTGGCGATCAACGCGGCGGGCTACCGCAACCTGCTGAAGCTGGCCTCGGCGGCCTTTTTGGAAGGTTTCTACTATCGGCCGCGGATCGACAAGGAGCTGCTGGCCAAGCACAACGAGGGCCTGGTGTGCCTGAGCGGCTGCGCGTCCGGCGAGATGAATCGCATCTTGGCCGCCAAGGACGATCCCGACGTCCGCGCCGCCTGCGAGGCCGCCGCGTGGTACCGCGACCTCTTCGGCGACCGCTTTTTCATCGAGATTCAAAACAACCACATCGAGATCCACCGGCAATTGCTTCCCGGCCAGGTGCAGGTGGCGAAGCGGCTGGACGTCCCCATGGTCGCCACCAACGACGTCCATTACGTGCTCCCGGAGGATTGCGACGCGCAGGACGTGTTGATGTGCGTGAACACGGGCAAGTACCGCGCCGACGCCAACCGCATGAGGATGGACGGCCGCGAATACTACATGCGATCGCCGCAGGAAATGTACGCCGCCTTCCCCGGCTTGGAAGACGCCGTGACGCGGACCCAGCAGATCGCGGATTGGGCCGATCTCGATCTGGAGTTGGGCAAGCGGCACTTCCCCCGCTTCGTCCCGCCGGACGGCTCTTCGCCCGAGGAGTTCCTCCGCCGATTGTGCCTGGAAGGCCTGAAGGAGCGCTACCGCGGCGACCCCCGGCGGCTGAAGAACGGCGAATTGGCACCCGAAGTCAAGGAGCGGCTGGAGCGCGAGCTGCACGTCATCGAGACGCTGGGGTTCCCCAACTACTTCTTGATCGTCTGGGATTTCGTCCGCTTCGCGCGATCGCGGGGGATTCAGGCCACGGCCAGAGGCTCGGGCGTGGGATCGCTGGTGGGATTCGCGCTGCACCTCAGCCACGTCTGCCCGCTGGAGTACGACCTCCTCTTCGAGCGGTTCCTGGACCTGAGCCGCCGCGAGGCCCCCGATATCGACATCGACTTCTGCCAGGAGCGGCGGGAGGAGGTGATCCAGTACGTCAAGGAGAAGTACGGGCAGGAAAACGTCGCCCAGATTTGCACGTTCAACACGCTGGCGGCGCGGGCGGCGATTCGCGACGTGGGCCGGGTCTTGGGGCTGCCGATCGCGTTCGTCAACGAGGTCACGGCCCTGGTTCCCAACACGCCGCACATGACCATCGAGAAGGCCCTCCAATTGAGCGAGGACCTGCGGCGCCGCTACGAGAGCGACGCCCAAGTCCGCGAGGTGATCAATTACGCGCGGCAGATCGAGGGTCTGGCCCGCAACGTGGGAACGCATGCCGCCGCCGTGGTGATCGCCGATCGCCCCCTCATCGACTACCTGCCCCTCCAGCGGATCCAGGGCAAGGAGGAAATCATCACGCAGTGGGAGATGGGCTGCGTGGAAAAGGCCGGCCTGTTGAAGATGGACTTCCTCGGCCTCCGCAATCTGACGATCCTTTCCAAGGTGATCGCTCTGATCGAGCAGACCACAGGTCGGCGCGTCGATCCCTACGAATTCCCGCTGGACGACCCGGCCACGTTCGAATTGCTCCGCCGCGGCGAGACCAAGGGCGTGTTCCAATTGGAGAGCGGCGGCATTCGCGAACTCCTGCAACGGATGAAGCCCGACGACATCCGCGACATCATCGCCGTCAACGCCCTCTACCGCCCGGGGCCGCTGGAAGGCGGCATGGTGGACGACTACCTCCAGGTCAAGCACGGCCGCAAACAGGCCGAGTACGCCCACCCCGTCATGAAGGAAATCCTGGAGGAGACCCACGGGGTGATGGTCTATCAAGAGCAGGTCATGCGGATTCTCAACCGGCTCGGCGGGATCGAGCTGGCCGAGGCCTACACCTGCATCAAGGCCATCAGCAAGAAAAAGCACGACAAGATCGCCAAGTATCGCGAGGACTTCGTCAAAGGCGCGTGCGCCCAAGGGCTGGCGAAATCCGCGGCCGAAGGGCTGTTCAATCTGATCGAGAAATTCGCGGGCTACGGCTTCAACAAGAGCCATTCCACGGCCTACGCGCGAATCGCCTACATCACGGCCTACCTCAAGGCGCATCATCCCCTGGAGTTCATGGCGGCCCTGCTCTCCAGCGACATCACGAACCGCAATTTCACCCGCAAGGACTCCCTGGTCGAGCATCTGGAGGATTGCCACCGCATGGGGCTGGAGGTGGTGCCGCCCGACGTGAACCTGTCGGAAGCCGAATTCTCCGTGAACGAGGGGCGGATCGTATTCGGGCTGTCGGCCGTCAAGGGCTGCGGGGGGGCGGCGGCCGAGGCCGTCGTCGCCGAGCGGCTCCGCAACGGCCCGTACCGCAGCCTGTTCGATTTCTGCGAGCGGCTGGAACAGTCGGCCGTCAACCGCACCGCGATCGAATCGCTGATCAAGGCCGGCGCCTTTGATCGGCTCGGTGGAAATCGGGCGCAATGGACGGCCGTCTTGGACCGCGCCATCCAGCACGGCTCGGCCGCCGCCGAGGACCGCCGCCGCGGCCAGCGGAGCCTGTTCGAGAGCGACGAAGGGGCCGCCGAAGCATCCGCCGAAATCACTCTCCCCGACGTCCCCGACTGGTCGGAACGGGAAAAGCTGGCCCATGAAAAGGAGGTGCTGGGCTTCTATTTCTCCAGCCATCCCCTCCGCGAATACGAGCAAAAGCTGCGGCGATACTGCTCGCACGTGACGGCCGACCTGGCCCAGTTGGGAGAGGGGGCGGAGGCGGCGGTGGGCGGCGTGGTATCCGCCGTCAACGTCAAGCTCACCCGCAACCCCCGCCCCGACGCCCCCAACAAATTCGCCATGTTCGACCTGGAGGACACCTCGGGCATCGTCCGCTGCATCATGTGGCCGGAGGCCTATGCCCGCTACGGCGAATACCTCGCCGGCGATCGCGTCGTGGCCGCCCTGGGGACGATCGACAAACGCGGCGGCGGCGACGAATTCAATCTCATCGTGCAAGAGTTGATCCCCGTCGAGGATCTGGAAAAGCGATTCGCCCGCGGCATCCAGCTTCAGTTGATCGAGGGCCGCGATCCCTGCGAGACCCTCGACAACCTCTACCGCACGATCAAACTCTACCCGGGCCGGGGTGAATTGCAATTGCTGCTGGTGCTGCGGGACGGGCGGCAGGTCGTCATGGACTGCCGGGGATTGGGCGTGGCACTGGACTCCGAACTGGCCGCCCGCCTGGAAGACATCCTCGGAATGGGCCGCGTGCGAAGGTTGGCCGTGCGGCTGGGGAACGGCAGGAACGGCCATTCCCGCGGAGCGCCGGCCGGACGCGGCAACGGCAATCGCTTCCAGGGCAAGCGTCCGCCGGGCAACGGGGCGAACGGATCATCGCGGGGCCGAAAGTGACC
>JAAZNR010000920.1 GCA_012798155.1 Thermogutta sp.
CGAACAAGCGGCCGAAGAGATCGCCCACGCAATGCATTGGGTAAATCGTTGGTCGCCGCCGCCGGATTGCGTCGTTCTCACGCGAGGCGGGGGAAGCCTGGAGGACCTGGCCGCCTTCAACACGGAGATCGTGGTTCGGGCGATCGCGGCTTCGCGCTTACCCGTGGTCTCGGCCGTGGGACACGAGATCGACGTGACCCTCGCCGATTTGGCGGCCGACGTTCGGGCATTGACTCCGACGGACGCCGCACAGCGCGTACTGCCCGCGAAAAGCGAAGTCCTGGAACGACTGCTGGGCATGGAGAATCGGCTATGGGGAGCGATTCGCGGCCGCTTGGAGGCCGGGCGACGGCGATTGGACTCCCTCGCGCGACATCCGGTGTTCCTCCGGCCTTTCGATCGACTCCGAGCCGCGGCACAGCGCGTCGATCAATGGGACGCCCGGTTGACGCTGGCCGTCCGGCGGATTCAGGAACGGGCCGAGCAGCGCTGGCGGGCCGCCGCCGATCGTCTGGAATCGCTTAGTCCGTTAGCCATCCTCGCCCGGGGTTACACCGTGACTCAGGAGGAGGAGACCGGCAGACCTTTGCGCAGCTCCGCGGCGATTGCCCCGGGGACGCGACTGCGGACCGTCTTCGCCGAGGGCTGGGCCTTGAGCCGGGTCGAAGCCGCCGCTCCTTCCCAAGATCGAGCTAAGGAATAAACTCGCCGGATTGCCGCGGGCGAGTCTCGGCCCGAACGGCAACCGACCTCACGCCCGAGAGAGAAACTCGCCGGTCCGGGTGTCGATCTTCACCACTTCGCCCTGGGACATATACTCCGGCACTTGCACGACGAAGCCGGTTTCCAATTTGGCGGGCTTGGTCCGCCCCGTCGCCGATGCCCCGCGAATGTAGGGATCGCACTCCACGATCTGCAGCTCCACGGCGACCGGCAATTCCACGCCTACGCATTCGCCCTCATAGATCAGAGCGAAGATGCCTTCCAGCCCCTCCTTCAGGTAATTGATTTCGTCCGCCAAGTCGTCCCTGGCCAGCGAGTATTGGTTGTAATCGCGCGAGTCCAGAAAGTGTACCTGCGAGGCGTCGGCATACATGTACGTCACCGGTCGCTTCTCGAAGTCCGCCTCGTCCAAACCTTCCGTGCCTTTGAGGTGGATATCGACCTTTTGCTTGGTGATGAGATTTCGGGCGCGGAACTTATACAAAGTCGCCGCCCCGCGCGCCGACGGCGTCTGCACTTGCATCGATTCGATCAGGCACGGCGCGTCTTGATACCGAACGATGGTTCCGCGCTTGATGTCTTTGGCCAACATGTTAATACCTCTCATGGTTCCTTCCTCGCGGGCGGCCCTTGTCGTTGGAAAGACCGCCGCCGTCCGGACTGGGGAGAATAGTCCGCCGCATCGCAGGCATGGGACGCGAAACGTGAACGGTCAGCATCCTGTCTCGCCGAATACCGATCCGTTTGCAGTGCAACCTCCGAACTACTACCGATTGCGGTAGCATCGACGGCTGGATGCCGCCTAGCGCGCCGGTTACTGCAACGCAAACGGCTCCCGAATTCCTCCCTCGCGACGCGAGGCGCACGCTCATAATACCACGCCGGATTGAGGGTCCACCGCGATCCCCTTGGTCAGGCGCGACAATTCAGCCAGCACGAGGATCAAGGCGCTGGGATCGAAGAGTTCATCGCCCGCCCCCTCGCCCGCGTCGTCTTCATCCACAATTTGTTCGAAATGGAGGACGTCGAATCGCCCATCGCAGTCCAGGATTCGTTGCAGTTCGTTTCGCTCGTCCGGCTGCAGATCGGCTCGCGCAAGCTCGCTTACCAACTTCGCGGCCTCCTCGCGGATTTCGCTGCCGCAAATATAGGCGACATCCATGGCGGCGTGATTGCCGGGAGCAACCACGGTCAAGGATTCGAAGTAGCCGCGTTCATCGGCTTGGGGATTGCACAGCTCCAAACCGGCGTCCAAGGCTTCCAGGGCCTGGACCACGCGCTTGAGCTGCGGGCGATGATCCCGATGAAAATAGACGAAACAGGTTTCTCGCCATTGATAATCGGGATGCTGAAACATCGACATGGTATCGGGTTCCCCACACCGAAATTCCCTAAACCCTATCGAGCCGTGCCGCGCGGAACGCCCAAGACCACGCCCCGGGCGTGCAAGGAAAAGCAACCGCCGCGCCGCCGAGCGCGTGGTCGTTCGGGTCGCACGATCTCAGCGGACAAAAGCCATTGTACCGCTTTCGGTCCGAGTGGTAACGACCCTCCCGACGGGGGCAAACAAGCCGTGTCGAGGCGTCTCTTTTCATCCGCCCAGTTGAGCCGAACGTTCGGCGGCGGCCTGGACGGCGGCGAAAACCGCGCCGCGGAACCCGGCCGATTCCAGGGCGACAAGCCCCGCGATGGTCGTTCCGGCGGGACTCGTGACTTGTTCTTTGAGGACGGACGGCGGGGTTCCCGTCACCAGGACCATTTCCGCCGCCCCCTTGAGCGTCTGCGCGGCGAGGAGCCGTGCGGTGTCCCGCGGCAATCCGTGGCGGACACCGGCGTCCGCCAGGGCCTCGATCATCAGATACGCGAAGGCCGGCCCGGAGCCGGAGAGCGCCGTCACGGCGTCCATCAAGCGTTCTTCCACGCGGACGGCGGCACCTACCGCCGACAAGAGTTCGCCGACGAGCCGGCCGTCCTCCTCCGTCGCGCACGAACCGAGGGCATAGCCGGTCGCCCCTTGCCCGACCAGGCACGGCGTGTTGGGCATGACACGAACCACGCGGCGGTTCTTTCCCAGGGCGGATTCCATTTTAGCCAGCGAGACACCGGCCGCAATCGAAACGATGAGCCGATCAGGCGCCGTTTGCCCCGCCAATTCCGCGAGCAAGTCATTCATGGACTGCGGCTTGACGGCCAGGAAGATCAC
>JAAZNR010000012.1 GCA_012798155.1 Thermogutta sp.
CCTTTGCGCCATCATGCGAGCCGTTCGCGATGCAACCTCTGAACTACGACCGGGTTTGGGCACATCAGCGGCCGGATGTCGCCTGTCGTGCCGCGGTTACTACAATGCAAAACGACTCCCATCATGCACGTTGGAGAATCGGTCATGAGCAACTCGGTAAACAAATTGCGGTCCGCGTTGGTAACCGGGGGGTCTCGGGGTATCGGAGCCGCCATTTGTCGCCGCTTGGCCCAGCAGGGATTCGCGGTCGTGGTCAATTATGCGCGGAGCGCCGATGCCGCGGAGTCGGTGGTCGCGGATATCCGGGCTGCGGGCGGTGTCGCGGCGGCGGTGCAGGGCGACGTCGGACGCAGGGAGGATCGTCAGCGGTTGACGGCCGCGGCTCTCGAGAAGTTCGGGCGACTGGATGTCCTCGTGAATAACGCCGGGATCACGTCGGTCGGCCGCCGAGACATTCTGGAAGCCACGGAGGAATCCTGGGACGCCGTCTTCGATACCAACCTCAAGGGGCCGTTCTTCCTCTCGCAGATAGCCGCGAAAGAGATGATTCGCCTAATACGGGCGGGACTCGTGCCGGAAGGCCATATCATCAACGTGTCGTCCGTATCGGCCTTTGCCGTTTCCACCAACCGGGGAGATTACTGCATCAGCAAGAGCGCCGTCAGAATGATGACCCAACTCTTCGCCCAGCGGTTGGCGGAGGAGAAGATTTTCGTGCACGAGGTCTGCCCCGGCGTGATCGAAAGCGACATGACGGCACCGGTCAAGGAAAAGTACGATCGTCTGATCGCGGAGGGCCGCTGGCCGATCCGCCGCTGGGGAAGACCGGAGGACGTGGCATCCGCCGTGGGGGCGATCGTGTCGGGAGCCTTTTCCTTCAGCACCGGCAACTGTTTCCTTGTGGACGGCGGCTTTCATATCCGCACGCTTTGATCGTATGCCGTCGTCTTAATCGTATGCCGTTATCCCGTTCCCGGCCTGGGTTCCGGATGTCGAAATATGGCGAGATGAGTAGCTGGACTTTTGCAAATTGTGGTGACAAGTTCTCGTCCGCCTTGGAAGAGGGTTATGGTGAGGGCGATTAGCCGCGAAAACGGCTTGCCGTGATTGTCCAACTTCACCAAGCCCTCACCCGCTGCCCCTCTCCCAGATGGGGAGGGGAGCAGTTTGCAAAAGTCCAGTTAGTAAAAAGCTACAGTCGCTTTTCCCCGCATGGGCCGTTTCTCATATGGACCGCCTCTCTGGAAAAGGCTCTGGGAACACGATCTCACAACTCCGGTCTGTGAGCCGGTCGGAGGCCTGAGAATCTTTGCCGAAAATCGAAGGATTGAGTAAACTGGAGCATGGGTGTTGGCCTTACCGGTTGCGGGGAGAGCACGCGTTTGTCTCGTCTTTTAGGGCTAGTCAAAATCCCGAAACCCCGACTTTCAGGGGGCAAACCCTTGGAATGTGAGTCGATCCGCAAACCAATTCGTAGCTCCGCGGAGAAGCCGACGGCTTTTCACTGCCGAAAAGCGGCAGCGGTCCGCGTTTGTGCGTATATGCTTCTCGTCGGCGTGTTCGGCCTGGGGGCGAACCTTTGCGGCCCGGTTCGACCTTTGGTCGAGATTTCGCAGGCTGTTTTGGCGGAAGAGGCCGCGGCTCCAGGCACGCCTCCGCCGGTTGGCGGCTCGTCGGAACCCTCGGCGGGAACTACCCCGCCTTCGCCGCCCGCGCCCACCCGAACCAGCCCCCCAATCACCGGTCCGGTGGTTCAAGAGGCGCAGCCCGAGCAAATCTACATCCGCGATGCCGACGGCAATCTGAAACTGATGCTCGGCTGGACGATGGAGCAATTCGAGGAACTGGTCCGTATTCGCGACGGTCTGGTGCAGACCGATTCCGCGCCGCGGTTTGTAGTAAACGAGATCAAATTGACTGGAAAAACCGAGGGCGACGTCGCCCGGCTGACCGCGGAAATCTCGCTTCGCGTCAAAGATGTGGAAACGGTGCGCGTACCTTTGCGAATGGGGGAAGCTGTTCCGCTCAGCCCCCCGGAATATCAGGGCGGCGGCGAAATGTGGTTGGTCCCCAATCGGCCGGGCTGGGACTACACGGCCTATGTACGCGGAGATCCTGCTCAGGATCAGGTGATTCGGCTCGAAATGCTGGTGCCGGTGGAGGATCTGGGGAATGAGCGCGGACTTTCGCTGAGTTTACCGGACGCGGCCGTCTCTCGGTTGCAGCTCGATATTCCGGAGTCACCGCTGCTTGCCGCCAATCGCGGCGGTAGCGGCGTCCTGCAAGTCGTGACGCTGCCGGAGGGGGGATCTCGGTTGGAGCTGATCGGTCTCGGCCCGTCGCTCAAAATCGCTTGGCAGGAAGATCGCTCCCGGCAGGCCGAGGGCGGCCCCGTGATGGAGGTCGACGGCGAGACCTTGGTCCGCTTCGGGGCGGGGAAGGTCTCCTTTGATGCCCGGTTGTCGATCAAAACCTACGGCGGTCCCCTGGAAAGACTCATGGTGAAGCTGCCTCCGGAATGCGACCTGCTGAGCGCGGACGGGGTGAGCACGACGTTTCGCGTGGTGCCGGGCGGGCCGTCGAACGGCGCGGCGGGCGGCAAGGTGGTGGAACTGGCGGCCGAACGTCCCACCCCCGGCCCCCTGGAAATCCGCTTGGCCGCGCAGCGCCCCACTCCCGAGGGCAATTCCCCCGTGCCGCTGGCCGGGTTCGAGGTACTCGGGGCCGTGCGGCAAACCGGACGAATCGGTCTGGTCGTGCCCAATGATTTGCTGCTGTTGTGGGGCGATTCCCAGGGAGTGCGGCAAATCGAACCCAAACTTTTGGCCGGCGGGGCGGAGGCCGCGTTCGCTTTCGAGTTTTTCGGCTTCCCCTTCGACTTGAGCGTCACTCCGGTCCCGCGGCGGAGCCATGTCACGGTTACGCCCGGATACCGCTTGGAGGTGACTGCCTCGCGAGCCAACGCCGAAGTGAATCTGAGCTACGAGGTTCGCGGCGCGGAGAGCAGCTCCTTCGCGGTCGAGCTGTACGATTGGGTCTTGGACGAAATCGTTCCGGCATCCGTGATTCCGCCCGAGGGAATCCTCGAAAAAGACGGCGTGACGAGCTTTTCGCTGCAACAGCGGGTGATGGGGAAACTCGACGTCACGCTCAAGTTGCATCGCGATCACCGTGCGGACGAACAGCCCTTGAAGCTGAGTCTCCCCTCCCCGCGGGCCGATGTCGTCGTCCCGGCCGAATTGGTGGTCATTCCGGCGACCAACGTGCAATGGACGCCCAGAATGTCCGAGTGCGTGGGGCTGGCAAGCCTCGCGTCGGGCGGCAAGAGCGACGGCGGCAAGAGCGCACAGCTCTTTCGCGTGCAAAAGAATCCGGCCGTCCTGGTCGCCGATTGGCAAACGCATGCGCAGGAAGTCCGTGCTCAGATCTCCACGCACATCACCGTCGGAGCGAACCGCGCGGACATCGACCAACAGATTCGTTTTCAGGTGGCGTACGAACCGCGAACGCAACCGTGGCGGCTCGTGGTGCCGGCCGCGGTGCCCGCGGGAGGGCTTTCGGTCCTCCTGGATCGGCGGAGAATCTCGCTGGATGCGCCCGCCGCGGTGCCCTCCGGGGATTCGGAACCGGCCGGCGGTGCCGACGCCGGCGCCGGGGCGGCACAAGGGACGGTGATCGAAATCCCCCTTCCCGCCGCGGTCCTGGGAGACTCCAACGTCAGCCTTCAGTATTCCATCCCTTTGCCCCAGGATTCGACCGCCAAGGAGGGCGAGTGGGTCTTGCCGCTGGTTCAACCCTTGGATGCGACGGACGTGCGCCAAACGCTTTCCTTGAAAACGGACGAGGACCTTTCTTGGCGGCGAGTCCTTCCGCCTTGGAACAGAAACGAGGACGCGGTTCTCGCGCAAGATGCGAACGGAGTATCCTTCTTCTCCGCTGCGGGACCCGTGGACTCGGTACGAATCGCTTGGATACGTTCGCCGGCAGCCCGCATGGTCGCGATCGATCGGGCATGGATCCAGACGTGGCTGGATCCGATCGGGCGTCAAGAGCGGGCGGCATTCCGCTTCCGAACCAAGCTGAATAACGTGGAGCTGGCCTTGCCGCGCGGCACGCGCTGGGAAGCCGTGCAGGTGGTTTTGGACGGCAAGCCCGCCCAGACCTCGGCCCCCACGCCCAAGGGCTTGATCATTCCCTTGGAGGCCCCCGCGGATGGAACCCGACCCGTGACGCACCTGCTCGAGGTGTGGTACGAGTTGCCGCGGGTCGATCTGGGTTGGGGTCGCCAACGTTTGGAGTTTCCCAGGCTCGGCCCCGAGGCCTACGGCAGGAATTGGTACTGGGAGCTTATTCTCCCGCCCACGGAGCACTTCCTGTCCGTGGGGCAAGGATGGGTGGCGGAGTATCGCTGGGAATGGCAGGGTTACGGTTGGGTCCGCCGACCCAGTCTCTCGGAGGCGGAGCTGGAGGAGTGGATCGGATCGGCGGCGGAAGGCCGGCAGGCGCCGCTACGGGCCAACCGCTATCTTTTCAGCTCCCTGCATCCCGTGGATGTCAGTCGCGTGTGGATCGTTCGCCGCACCTGGCTGGTGATGTTCTGCTCCGGAGTCGTGCTGGCGTTGGGGTTGCTTTGGCTCTACGCCCCCTCCGTGCGTCGCCCCTGGTTCGCGTGGTTGCTGCTGATAGGCGTTCTGAGCATCTTCGCGGTTCGCATGGATTGGGGCGTTCTGGTCGCCCAGGCGGCGGCCTTCGGAGCGGGGTTGGCCGTGCTGGCTTGGATGCTGCAACGCAGCCTGGCCGGCCCGCGACTCGAGCAGTCAACTTGGCGCATGCCCGAAGAACGGAGCACGGCGGATACGGTCGTCTGCCAGGGCCGGCCTCGCCCGGCGGAAATGGCGGCCGCGGATGCCAAGGCGGAGTCGGCGCCATGAAGTCCGGGACCGTCGATCGCCGCTTCGTTCGCGCCTTGGTTTCGCCTTTTGCGGCGGCATGGCTGTTTTCCGTTTTTTTCCCGGCAATCCCGGCGATGCGCGGCGCTGCCGCTTTGGAAACAGCGGCCGCGGTCTCGTCATCGGCGGCCGAATCGGTGCCCACCCCGACCTCGCCCCCTTTGCGTTTTCGACGCGTCTACGTCCCGCTCGGCGATATGGACGCGGTCCGAGACCGCGTTCCGTATTATCCCATGGCAAAGGACGACTTCGAGGCCTTGCTGACGCTCCTGAATCGCTCCGCCTTGGAAGATCCAGCGCGGGCGTACGTCGCGGAAGCCCGCTATTCGGCCGTGTTGGACGGCGAATCCTTGCTCGGGGAAGAGGCTCATCTGGAGGTGATTCTCCGCGACGCCGAGCCGGCCGTTCTATCCCTGGAACCTACGAACCTCGCCGTTCGCGATCCGATTTGGGAATCGTCCGCGGTACGCCAGGCGACTCTGGGTGTGGGGCCGCAAGGGGGATCGCAGCTCTGGGTCACGGAAAGCGGCACATTACGATTCGGCTGGTCGGTCGCCGGCCGGCGACAGCCTGACGGAAGCCTCAGGTTCGAAATCCGATTCCCTCCTTCGCTGCGGGGCGAGCTTGAGCTATTCCTGCCCGAGGCACTGCGGCTGGAGAAAATCGAGGGGGGGGCGGTCGTGGCTGGCCCGGCCGGTAGCGGCAGTCGAAACGGCACGCATATCGTCTTTGCCGCCGGAGCCAAAGTGGACCTCCTTGTGGTGCGGCCCCAATTCACGGATCACTCGGTACCCCGAGCCGAGTATAGAGAAGAAACCGCCTTCGATTGTTCGCTCGGCGGGCTCGATCTGATGTGGCAATGGTCCCTCAGCGTGCCGGGCGAGCCTTTATCGGAACTCTTGGTGAATCTGCCGCCGGGGGTTCGCGTCACGGGCGTCGTCTTGGCCGGTAGCGAAGCGGCGTGGTCGGAAGAGCATACGGACGACGGCTCGCCGGGACGGCTGATCATTCGGCCCGACTCACCCATCGAGGGCCGGGACCGCATCCTCCGGATCCAAGCGGTGATGCCCTTGTGGACGGATCGCCGGCTCGAATTGCCCGTGCTCAACGCAGCCGGCTGCGCCCGGCGTTCCAGCCGAGTGGAGTTGATCGTACGCGCTCCGCTGGAGGTCACGGACCTGATGGTCCAAGGGGGGCAGGTGACGCAGTTCTCTTCCTTGCCCTCCGATCCCGGCGGGAAGGTAATTCAACTGAACTGCTTTGATCCTCGGGCGAGAATCGGGATCGATCTCCGGGCCTTCAGCCCGGCCGTGATCTGTAGCAGCGCAACGCAGACGCTGTGGGGAGCGGACGAGGCCTCGGCGGACGTTCTCCTCTATTGCGAGAACGATAGCGGCGCCCTTTGGACGTGGACGGTGCCGCTGGCGGAGGGCTGGGTACCGCAGCGCGTGGAATCGGTCGAACCGAGCGCCCTGGCGGATTGGGCGATCGAAACCCGATCCGACGGACGTAAAAGCCTCCGCACACGGTGGAACCGCGCGCTGGTCCCGGAGCGGCCCGCCCTGCTGCGTTTGACGGCCGACCGGCCTTGGAACGGCCCGCATCCGCGGGAAGTCGCGCCGTGCGAGCTGGTGCCCCTGGATATGGACGCGGCGGAGACGGGCGGAAGGCACTCCTTGAGCGTCCGATTGTCCGCCGATCTGGCAAGGCAATGGCAATTGCGCGGCGCCGGAAAACTCGACCAGGAGCGGCCTTCGGAAGTGCAGGCCTTGGAAGAATTTCTGGCCGCGACCGCAGACCTCAGAATCCAAGACGTCGCCGCCGGTAGCCGCGACTACATCTTGAGACTTGTACCGCGAACCGTGCGTCACGACGTGAGAGGAACGTGCCGAATTCTGTTGGACCGCGACACGATCTCGGAGCGGCTCTGGGTCTTCGGCCGGCAGACAGGGCCGGGAGAGGGACCCTTGCGAATCGGTTTCGTGGGTGGGATACCGGCGGCATCCGAGATCGAATGGCGGGTGCAACAACCGGACGGCACGTTCGCGCCATGCACGGCTCGACGGATCGCTCCCGATCCGCCGGCGACTCCCGCGCGAAGCGCTCACGCGGAAAACCGGTCCGCCGGGGACGCCGCGGCGCCGGCGATTTCCCTCTGGGAGGTAGATCTGCCGGAGGAGACCGACGGCGATTTCACGATTCTCGCCTGGCGAGAAGGTCGCTTCTCGCCCGGACATCTCGCGCTTCCTTTTTTCGCCGACGACCCCCATGCCCCCATCACCGTGGAGCTTTTTCAGCGAGAAGGCGTTCGGGCGGGACTGACGGTCCGCGGCTTGGAAGCCTTGCCGATCATGCTCGAGGAGGCGCCGGAGGATTTTCTTTGGGCGGGGACATTCTCTTATACGGCGTCGAACGGGAACATGCCGCGCGCGGGTCGCGGCACCCCTGCTATCGTCGTCACGCCCGGCGAAGCCTCACAGGGGAGTGCCTGGGCCGATCAATGCGTCGTCCTCAGCGCCGTGGATGGGTCGGGACGCTTCCGGCACATCATCCGTACCCGGGTGGATCACCTCTACGCCGGCAAACTTCGCTGGACGCTGCCCGACGTCGCGCCCAGCCTCCAAGTCGTGTCCGCCAAGATCAACGGCCGTCGCGTGCGATGGAGCATTCGCAGCGAAAACGGCGACCTGGAGTTGGCCCTGGACGCCGTGCCCGATCAACCGGTGTTGATCGTGGAGCTGGAATGCGAGCAAGCCGGCCAAGGGGGCGGTCTCATTCGGCGGTTGCAACCGGCCATCCCCACGCCCGTCTTTCCCGTGGCCTCCATGCGTTGGGTCTTGTTCGTACCGCCGGACTTGGAGGCCGTCTCCCTGTACGATCTGACCCGTCCGAATCATCGTTGGACCGCGCTGCCGCAGCGTCTGCTGGGACCGCTGAGACGGCCGGAGGATCGGCCGCTCCTGATTTTGGAGGGAATCAATCAGGTGCTCTTTTCCGCGGCGGGTGTGCCGCCGGACGCCGCGGTTCGCAATGCGGAGAATTTCTTGTTGGAGGTCGGGCGGCATTGCCGGCGATTGTCGGCCCCTCCCGCCCCGGCTCCACAACCCACGGATTCCGCCGGGTCGGCGGGGAATGCGGCCGTCTCCGCCGGGGAGCCGTCATCCGAGGGCGTCCCGCCGCAAGGGCAGCCCTTAACCTGGGGCCGGCTTTTCTCGGATTCCTTGATCGAGGCCGCGCATAGCCATCCCCCTTCCACGCGAGCCGTCTTGTTCTTGGCCGATGCTGCGATGCTGGAGCGCGTGGGAGTACGGCCGTGGTCGCCCATTCCACAAGCCGACTGGGACCGGATTCGGGAGGCCGCTGCTCGGGAATCCGACGATAGGGTGTTGGGCAAAAAAGTACTGGAAGAATTGGGGCTGGTCTTGCTCATAGGCCGGCGGGCCGTCACGCTGACCGCCCGCGAGCAGCTACCTTTCCTCCGCGACGGCGATAACCTGGCCTGGAGCCGCCCGCCGCTCTTCAAGCTCGTTGCCCAAAGCGCCTGGTGGGAGCGGTTCGAGCAAGCCGCCATCCAAGATGGAAACGGCGGCATCTGCCGGATTCGGGTTTGGAATGAACTTCCCGGATTGGAAAGCAGGAGCGAGCAACCGGAACGAGGCGCCCTCGATCACGGCGCCCTCCCTTTCCAGATTCCTGTTTCCAGCGGATGGCGGGCCAAACTACCGGCGGTTCCATCCTTGGCGGCGCCCTCGGATACGACGCTCTGGTTGCTTCCGCGGGTTCTAGTGGACTCCGCGCGATGGATCGCCTTGCTCCTCGCCCTTGCCGTCTGCGTGACGCTGATACGCCGGCGGCGACGGCTGCTGTGGTTTTTGGCCGTGGCTTGCGTGATTGCCGAATTGTTCGTGCCGGACGTCTTGGCGCCGCTGGTATCAGGGGTTTTTCTGGGAACCGTCCTGGGATTCGTGGTCGTGCTGCTCCTCCCGCTTGGCGGACGGTGCACGAAAGACGCCTCGCGCGGCGGATGTCGAATCGTGGGCAATGCTTCCAAGGCGCTGCTGTTCGGCACGTTTTGTCTGGCTGCCTTGGACTCCGCCCAGGCAACACAGTCCGCAACCGCCCCGCAACGGACCGGCACCCAAAGTCGGCCGCTCGACCTCTCGCCCGGCGGCACCCCCCCCACGGCACGGATCGTAACCGTCGCTGAGGAATCGCCCGTGCCGGATACCGCCGCTACCGTTAGTTCCGCTCCGGCGGAGACGCCGCCGGCCGGCCCCACCGTCGCGCCGTCGACGCCCGCCGCGTCGCGGCCTCCCTATCGCGTCTTCATACCCACCGACGAGCAAGGGAATCCGATCGGAAAAGAAGTCTACCTTTCGGAGGACTTTTATCGCGAATTGCAACGCGGGAAAAATGCCCGATTGGAGAATGCTCCCGCCTGGTTGCTGCTGTCGGCCGATTATCGCGGGAGCCTGATCCCCGGCACCGACACGGCGAAATACGTGCTGCCGGAGCTGCAAGCCGTCTGGGAATGCGTGACATTCAAGCCGGATGCGGAGATCGAACTTCGCGTCGGGGGCGAGCAGGGGGGAACCATTTCGGGCGGCATTCTCCTGGATGGCCGGCCGGCTGCCGCCGCCCTGGAAGGCAACGTGCTGCGCTGCGTGATTTCGCAGGTCGGTCGCCACCGCATCCAAGCCCGCATCATGCTAAGCTCCCAATTGGGCGAATCCTATTCCGGTGTCCGTGTCCGTGTGCCGCCGGTCGCCGATTCCCGCATCGAACTGGCCATCTCGCCCGACATCGCTCAGATCGAGGCCGTGGGCGCGGTCGGGGCGGCGAGGCGAGACCCGGAAGGAACGCATTGGTCCGTGGATTTGGGAGCGGCGGAAGTGGTCGTCCTCCGCTGGTACGACCGCCCCGCCCTTCTCGGCGGCGGATTATGCGAGGCGGACGAATTGAGCCGGCTCCACATCACTCCCGGCGGCCCGACCCTGGACGTCTATTGGCGGCTGCGCGTGGTGGACGGCCGCTTGCATCGCATCCGGGCGGCGTTCGATCCGGAGCTGCAATGGCTGGGTGCCGAGGGGAGCGCCCAGCCCATCGCCCAACTCTTGTCGGACTCGCCGGCTCGACCGGTCCTGCAGATCGATTTTCCACAGCCCGTTACCGAAACCACGAGCCTGCGTTTGATGTTTCAGTTCAAGGAAGGCGGCGGGTGGGGTCGCGTCACGCTGCCCACGGTCACATTGCTCGACGGTTCGCTGAGCCGCCGCCGACTGGCACTCGCCGTGGACCCCGGCATCCAAGTCCGCCCGGACGACATTCGCGGCTGGGATCCGCTCTCGGCGGCCGCCATTGCCGAAACCTGGCCTGAAGCCGGGACGGATATCGCAGCCGCGTATCAGGCCTTTTCAGGGAGAACGTATTGGGCGGCCGTGGCGGAACCCGTCCTCCCCGAACTCGTCGCCGATGAGTCCGTGCAAGTCCGCGTGGAACGGGATCGCGCCCTTCTGCGCTGGCAATTCCTGGTCCCGACGGAGCGCGAGCCTCGCAGCTATTTTCGGCTCCGCGTCCCCCCGGAATGGAAGCTGCGAAGCGCTTCCCTGTACTGCGGGGCTTCCGAGCGGCCCGTACGCATCACCGATTCCAGCATGCTCTTGCTGTGGAACGACCGCGAGTACCCGGGCGACCGGCGGATCGTCGTGGAGGGCGAGATACCCCATCCCCCGAGCGGGCAATTCACCGTGCCCAAACCGGAGCTTCTCGACGCGCGACTCCGAACATCGAGCTGGAACATTTACCGTTCCCCCGACACCTGGGCCGAAGTCAGCCGCTGCGAGGGTTTAAGCACCGAGCCGAGCCTCCCCCCCGTCTCGCAAGCGGTGCAAGACGTTCCCGTCGTTACTCTCGCCGCGCGCGATCCACAAAGCGTGGAAGTGGAGCTATCCGTTCGTCCCAACGATCCCACCATCCGGGGCAAGCGCATCTTGATCCTGGAGCGCAAGCAAGACCGCTGGGTGCTTCAAGCGATGTTCCCGCTGCTCATCGAGGGCGGTACGGCAAGCGAACTTCGCCTGTTTTTCCCCCCGGGCAGCATTGCCGGCATCCCGGCGGCTCCGGCCGCAACCGTCCTCCCGGACGCGAACGAGGACGCCTCTTCGTATCGGCTGATCGCGGCGAATCCGTGGGCCGGAAGCACCACGGTTCAAGCGCAGGCCCAATTGCAGCTCGATTCCGGCGGCCGACTCATCGTTCCACTACCGGAACTGGATGGGATCGTTTTCGAGGACACCGTCCTCCTTTTGCCGCTGGAATGCTCGCTCGAGGAGGAGGCGACCGAGTTGGATCCGGCTGCGATCCGAGAGATCGCGGACTTCTCCGGCCTGCCCTTGCCCGAATATCGCGGCTACCGCATGGCGGAGGCCGATCTCGGACACGATTCGCGCGGCGTCGTAGTGGTTCCGGCACGAACTCGCCCGGCGCGGATACCCTTCGCGGACGTGGTCCTGCGGCCGACCGCCGGAGACGGGTTTCTGGCGGTGATCGACCTTCAAATCGACGTCGGCGACTGGCGTGAATTGAGAGTGGATCTCCCCGCCGGCGGCCGTATTCTTCAGGTCTGGCAGGAAGGGAATCCCCTGCCGATTCATGCCACGACTTCCCCACGGCAGGTCGGCATCCCGCTTCCCGGAACGCCTCGCACGCGGCTGCTGACCCTTGTCTTCGAGGGTCGCGTTAACAGTGCCGCGGCCGGCGGTTCGGCTTGGTTGGCGCTACCCCAATTCGACGTTCCGATCGAGTCTTGCGTCTTCGCGGTATTCGGCGATCCGCGGCGGCCGAGCCTGGATTCAGGTCGACTCACCTCCGTCTCGGCCTGGGAATACCACTCGGCCGCGGCACGCGCATGCCTGGATCGGATGTCGGAGTTGCTGGAGAATCCCGCCCGCGCCGACGAGGAAACACGGCGACGGTTCGCATTTTGGAGAGAGGCCTTTGAATCGGCCCGGCAGGCCGCCAGGGCGGTCGTGCTGCTGCACGGAAAGGGCCTCCAACAAGGTCCTTCCGCCGAGACGCGGCTGGCCAATTTGGAGTTGGCGGCCTCCCGAGTATTGGAAAAAGGCCGCGAAGTCTTTCGCCAACCGGAGCAGGAATTAGTCCTCATCGCTCCGCCGATGTTCAATGAGACCGTAAAATGTTTCTTTGACCGCGGTTTCTATGAAAGTCTCGGTGGAGAGGCGAGCTATGGCACCGCAACCGAATACCCTCGAGAATTGCTGCTCGTCCTCCCACCCGCTGTCTTCGCCGACCGGAACCGGGTCTTCTTTTTCATCATCCCCATCGCCTTGGCCCTGCTTTTGACCCCGTGGATTCCCCGACGGATTACAGACGCCTTGGGGCAGTGGCTGCTGCGGTTTCCGCATCCCGTCGTCGTATTCTTCGGCGTCACCTGGTGGTTTTGGATGAACCCTCCTTTCGTGGGATGGATATTCATCGGTTTGGGCATCTATCTGCTTTTGCGGCCCAAATGGCTCCTCGTGCACAC
>JAAZNR010000921.1 GCA_012798155.1 Thermogutta sp.
CCTTTCATTCATCGTATCACTATGGTTGGCTTGTCCAGCGGGATTCGGGAAATCTTTGTCTCAGTTCCCGCCGCAGACTCTCGACCCTCGCCGCGTCCTCCTCCCAGCCCGTCTTTGGGAGGGTGTTCGCGGCCTCCCACAGACATCGGGCAACAAGAGGCCGAGGGTCTTCGCACAGCAGCCCGACCTTCAAGTACAACGTCACAGCCTTGTCGGCTCGGCCATGGTGCGCCCAGGCCGAAGCGATAACATAGTACGGCCCGCTACGGTACGGCAGAGGCAGTTTCTCCGCGATCGCTTCCCAGCGTTCGATTTCCTCGGGCGGAGCGGTCAGAATCCGGGTCCGCCACAACTGCGTCGCGGCGAGCAGGGCGATCCGCGGATCGCCTTCTCGTCCGAGGCTCAAGTTCCGTAGTCGCGCAGCCGCCTCGCCCCCTCTCGGTCCCAAGAGAAGATAGCTCGCGGCGAGCAGTTGAACCGCCGGCCGCGCATCGAGGAGCCAACCCTGGGCGGCGTTTTCGACGCCCGATGACTGTTGGTCGGGAGTCCACGCCAGCGGGATGCAATCCATGTACGGCGTCCGCGGATCTTCCGCGATCAGTTTCAAAAAGACGTCGCACGCGGCCAAGTCGTTTCCAGCCGCTTGCGAACAGCGCACGATCTCGGCGGCGATTTCCCGCCGTGCCCACGGCCGAGACTCGCCGCTCATCGCATCGCGCAACAAGGCAAGTGCTTTTTCGACCCGTCCGGCCGCTTTTTCCTTTCGCGCTTCGAGAAAACCCGGCTGTCTCCTGGTCTCCACGGCGAGAACCTGCTCTGCGGGGACGGCCCGGTCCGCCCCCGCTCGGGGTCGCAAAAGCAAACCGTCTCCCGCGTATTCGACGACGATTCCCGTCAACCGCACCAGTTCGCCGCTGCCTCCCCGAATCAACACAACGTCTTGCACAGGCTCGGCAGGCTCTCGCGAGACCTCCTCGGCGAAGCATCTCGATGTCAACGAACTCCGGCACAGCAACAACAGCAGGAGGCATATCCAGCCGTAGCGGTCCCGAACTGCGTTGAGAAGGCCGCGCGTGCTTCTTAATAATAGCTTGGAGGGTTGCGATCGCATGATCGGCCACAGTCAATCTTCTATCGCCGTGCGGGGCGACGAGGCCAGGGCCTTGGTGATGTCGATATAGACGTATTGGCCGCCGTTTTGCTCCGCGAGTCGTGCGATGAAATTCCGGCTGGAACTTGGAGGTCCCATGCCGAACTCCACCGTGTGGATGATGATGCCCGCCGCGCGGCGACGGATGTCCTCCATTTGGACTTCGCTGAGCCGCGGTTCATCGGCGTCCGTGAGAAAGAAGATCACGTCGGGACGGAGTCGAATCGCGGTGTTCAAGGCGGCCTCGTGCTCGGTCCCCCCGGCGGCTTGAACGGCGGCGATAAAACGTTCGGCGCGAGCCTTATTCTCGTCGGTCGCGAAGGAAAGCCGGCCCGCTTGACCGGAGGGGCTGAAAACGACCGGGACGTGATTGTAGAAAACGATTTGAAACTGTTGCGTGGGCTGCAGACCTCGGATACTGTTCAGAAGTTCCTGCTTGGCGAATCGAAGGGCGTTGTTGCCGACTCCCCCCATACTACCGGAACGGTCGAAGACATAGACGAATTTGCTCCCCTCGCTGCGAATCCCGAACAAGGTCGCGCTGCCGCCGCTCCCCGGCGAGCGTCCGAAACCGCCGGCACCGGTGCTCCGCGAGGCGTCGCCCGACGTTCCACCTCCGGCTTCCTCCGCCGCGCTAAGCCCCAAACCGCCGAGATGCGATTGTGGCAGGAATTGCCTCGGGTCCAGGGCGGGCGACACTTGCGACAACTCGGCGAGACCGGGCTGCCCCGCCGCAGAAGCCGTCGTCGACGAGGCCGCTTCTTTCGCGGATTCTGACACGGATTCCGAGTCGACGAAGTAATCGCGAGGTCCTTCCCGGTACTTCAGGGCGATACCAACGTCCGCCGCCCGCTCGTCGCTCAACCCCGCGGGCCGTTGGTCGCTCAAAAGCCAGGCAAGCACAACGAACGCCAACGCATGAAGGACGAGAGATGCCAGCCAGGCCGGGATCGCACAGGGGAGTCCGCGTCGCGGCGAGGAACCGCCCGCGGCCGCCGCGACCGCCGGAGATCGTACCCGCTGATCGTTCGAGCCTAATCTCACAAGGCGTCCCGCCACATCTGTCAGGGATTCAACCCGGAACCTCGAAGAACGGCCGTCAGGACGACGCCCCGGATGGCCGAAGGAGTCCTCTCTTGCGTACCCGCACCCCGCGCCGAGGGTCCAAATATCCTTCCGGGCGTCGCCAATCGCCACTCTTGGCATTATCGAGCACGATCTTGGGGTAACGCCTGCAAACGTCCCTGCCGCGGTGCCAAGCGTCACCCCATCGGGAAAAATTCCCCCGTGACGAACCTCACGACCCGCAGTGGAACGGTGCCCCTCCAGCTTGCCCCTCTAGATGTATAATAAGGCACGATCGCGGTTTCGTCGCCTGCGTCCCCCGTTGCGAGGGACTCGTCCTTATCCCGTTTGCGAATGGAGAACGGACCCTTGGCAGGCCTGGGCCGGCTATACCCAACCCGATCTTTTGGCAACTCGACTGGAGAAGAAAAGCCGGGAGACTTCCTGACTATGGATCGAAAAGTAGAGGTCATCGAGGATTTGAGGGTTGTCCGTTATCCGCACCCCGCACTAAGGTATAAGTCCAAGCCCATCCGAAGGGTGGACTCCGACTTCTTGGCGCTCGTCGACCGGATGTTCGAGTTGATGTACGAGGAGCGCGGAATCGGCTTGGCTGCCAACCAAGTCGATCTGCCATACCGTTTTTTCATCATCAACCTGTCCGGCGACCCAAGCCAAAAGGATAAGGAATTTGTTTTTATCAACCCTGAAATCATCTCCAAGAAAGGTAATGAAGAAGGCCCGGAGGGCTGTCTCAGCCTCCCTGACATCACCGCCGTGGTGCGGCGCTCGGCCGAAATCGAGATCTCGGCCTACAACCTCAAGGGTGAGGAAGTCCAATGGCGATTGAAAGGGCTTTTTGCTCGGGCGTTTCAGCACGAATACGATCATTTGGACGGAACGCTCTTCATCGATCGCCTCACCCCGACGCGGCGGTGGGCCGTCGCGGATCAAGTGGATGAGTTGGCGAGCGAGTACGCCCGTCGCTTAATTGCCGGGACGGAGCCGAAAGA
>JAAZNR010000922.1 GCA_012798155.1 Thermogutta sp.
AGGAATTGCAAGCCGGCATCGAGGCCCTGGACGGCCTCTACTCCCGCTACCTGGGCCAAAAGGACGCGAAGCCCGACAAGCGCGTCGCGACCGCGCTGCAAGCCGACGCCGCTCGCGCAAGGGCCGAAGATTGGGAGACATTCCTCAACACCGGCCTCGCCAAAGCGATCGCCTCTGGAACGCGCACCTATTACGGCAAGCCTCTCGATCCCGAGATGGAAGAGGTCTACCAACCGCTGGTCGCGCACGCGCGGGCTGTCCTCCGCAACCGCATCCGCCGGCAGACCGCGGTGATCTTCCGCCTGCTCGGCAAGTTTCGCGCCGGCTACGAGGCCGCCAAGCGACGCGAGGGCGGGCTGACCTTCGCCGACGTCACGCGGCACGTGCGGGACGGATTGGCCGACGCCTGGCGGACTTCGCCCTTGCCCGGCTTCCGCCTGGACGGCACCGTCGAGCACCTCTTGCTGGACGAATTCCAGGACACCTCGATGCCCCAATGGGAGGCCCTGCGTCCGCTGGTGGAGCACATTCGGGCCGGCGACGGGGGGACCTTCCTTTGCGTGGGAGACGTCAAGCAGTCGATCTACGGTTGGCGGGGGAGCGAGCCGGCGATCATCGAGAACTTGCCCCGGGAGTTCCCCGAAATCGAAACCCGCCCGCTCGACCGCAGCTACCGCTCCAGCCCCGTGGTGATCGAAACCGTCAACCGGGTGTTCGAAAAGTTGCCTCAAAACGCGGTCTTCGGCCCGGGCGGCGATGCCGGCGATCGTGACATCGCGCGGCAAGCGGCGCAGGCCTTCGCGGCGGCCTTTCAGCCGCACGACACGGCCCGCCGTGAGCTGGACGGCTACTGCGCCCTGATGAGCAAGGAGGCCGCCGGAGACGCCGTTCGCCCCCCCGACGACGCCGGCGACACCGAGAACGGCATGCCGGAGGAGGCCGTCCCGGAGTCGAGCCGGGCCGTGCAACTGATCTCGGAGTTGCACCGCCGTCATCCCGACCTCGAGATCGGCGTGCTTTTCCGCAAAAAAGACGCCATTCCGCCCTTGTTGGCGGGTCTGCGGCGACTGGGGATTCCGGTCAGCGAAGAGGCCGGCAACCCCCTGGACCTCGCCCCCGGCGTGCGGGTCATCCTGTCGCTGCTGCGACTGGCGGATCATCCCGGCGACACGGCGGCCGCCTTCCACGTGGCGCATTCCCCCCTGGCTGCCGCTGTGGGCTGGAAGGCCTACCCGGCCTGGTTGCCGGCCGAACAGGCCGCCGCTCGACGCGAGCTTTCCCTCCGCCTGCGGACGCAAATCGGCCTGCGGGGCTACGGTCCGGTGATCTTCGACTACGCCAGGCGCCTGCTCCCTTACTCGGCGGTGGAGGACTTGCCCCGCCTGGAACGGTTGGCGGTGTCGGCCTACGCCTACGAAGCCCGCGGCCGGTTCCGCGTGGACGATTTCGTCCGCTGGGTGGAAGGCCGGCGCGAGGCCGAGCCTTCGCAGGGCGTGGTCCGCTTGATGACGATCCACGCCTCCAAAGGCCTGCAATTCCCGATCGTGGTCCTGCCGGACTTGGATCAGCGACTCGAAGGTCAACCTCTCAAGGTGGCGGCCGATCGCCCCGATTCCGGCGGCAAATACGACTGGGTCTGCGCCTGGACCGACCGCAAACAGCGCGAGCTGGGCGTCTTGCCCGAGGGCTTCGCCGAACGTTTCGACCGGGCGAGGCTTCGCGTCATGCGGGAATCGCTGTGCCTGCTTTACGTGGCGATGACCCGCGCCATCCACGCCCTCTACCTGCTGATCAAGCCTTCGCGAGAGAATGAAAGGACGCTGCCGTTGACGTGGGCGGGCATTCTTCGGGCGGCCTTGGCACCGCGGGACGAGGACCGCGAC
>JAAZNR010000923.1 GCA_012798155.1 Thermogutta sp.
ATCGTTTGCCCGGAGTTCACGTCGGTCTGCCCCAAGACCGGTCAGCCGGACTTCGGGACGATAACCATCCTTTACAGCCCGAGCCAGCTTTGCGTCGAGCTGAAGAGCCTGAAGCTGTACCTTCAGGCCTACCGCAACATGGGGATCTTCTACGAACACGTAACGAATCGCATTCTGGACGACCTTGTAGGGGTTCTCAGTCCCCACTGGATGCGGGTAATCGCGGATTTCAGGCCCCGCGGGGGGATTACGACGAAAGTCACCGCCGAATATCGCGCGGCAACTCCCGGCTCGGTATAAACGCCCGCTTCGGTATAGAATTGCGATGTGAAGAGACCTCGGTATAGAATTCCGGTGCGAAGAGACGTTTTTGGGACCGAGGTGTAGGGCGGGCTGGTTCGGCCATTCATCAACGGAGCCCGTCTTGTGTCCGTTACCGGGGGGGCCGGACTCGTGTCTCTTATTGGGGGGGTACTGGGCGGGGTCATGGCGGGGTGAAGAGCGACCGCGTGCGAGCCGCGCGCTCCTTCCTCCTTGTTGTCGCCCTGGTTTGGGTATCAACTGGACTTTTGCAAACTGCTCCCCTCTCCCTCTGGGAGAGGGGCAGTGGGTGAGGGCTTGGTGAATTTGGGCAATCACGGCAAGCCGTTTTCGCGCCTAACTGCCCTCACCATAACCCTCTTCCAAGGCGGACGAGAACTCGTCACCACAATTTGCAAAAGTCCAGTATCAAGGAACGGATGGCCGGGGGATTCGTCGGATGAGTAAGGAAGCGTTCAAGGGACCGCTCCAGCGCGTGGATGAAACGACCTGGCGGATCCCGCGGAGTTACAAGCCGGGGATGCGGGTCGAGGGGCGCATCTTCGCCGATGAACGGCTGATCGACCAAATTCGTTCCGATCAGGCGCCGGAACAGGTGGCCAACGTGGCCCATCTGCCGGGGATTCAGGGGTCCAGCCTGGCCATGCCCGACATCCATTGGGGCTACGGCTTCTGCATCGGCGGCGTCGCGGCGACCGATCCCGCGGAGGGCGGCGTGATCTCGCCCGGCGGCGTCGGCTACGACATCAACTGCGGCGTGCGTTTGATGCGGAGCCATATCCGGGCGGAGGAAATCCGCGCTCGGCTGCCGGAACTGATCAACGTCCTCTTCCGGCGGGTGCCTGCCGGTGTGGGCAAAGGCGGGCCGTATCTCTTCGCCGGGGACGAAATGGACGCCCTCCTGGCCGGCGGCGTCCGCTATTTGGCGCGGCGCGGACTGGCGACCGACAGCGACGTCGCCTTGACCGAGGCCGAGGGGGCTTTCCCCGATGCCGATCCCGATTGTGTCAGCCCCACCGCCAAGGAGCGGGGCGGCGATCAGTGCGGGACGCTGGGGGCCGGCAATCACTTTCTGGAAGTGCAGGTCGTGGACGAAATCCTGGACCGCCGGGCGGCCGAGGCCTTCGGCCTGGAGGAGGGCCTGGTCTGCGTCATGATCCACTCCGGATCGCGGGGGCTGGGCTATCAGGTCTGCGACGACGCCCTCAAGGCCATGCGAAAGTGCCCCGAGAAATACGGCATCGAGCTGCCCGACCGGCAACTGGTTTGCGCGCCCGTGGACAGTCCGGAAGGGCGGCGCTACTTGGCGGGAATGCGGGCGGCGGCCAACTTCGCCTGGGCCAACCGCCAACTCCTGATGTGGCAAACCCGAGAGGCCTTCCAGGAGTTCTTCGGCAAGCCTTGGGAGGAGCTGGGACTGGGATTGGTGTACGACGTGGCCCACAACATCGCCAAACTGGAGCGGCACTCCGTGGACGGCCGAGAGAAGCTGCTCTGCGTGCATCGCAAGGGCGCCACGCGGGCATTTCCCGCCGGACACCCCGAGGTCCCCGACCGCTACCGGCACGTTGGCCAGCCGGTCCTCATCCCGGGGGACATGGGCCGAGAAAGCTGGGTCCTGGTGGGGCTGCCCGACGCCATGGAGAAGACTTTCGGCACGACCTGCCACGGGGCGGGCCGCGTCCTCAGCCGCACGGCGGCCGCGGCTCGAGCAAAGGGACGGCGGATCGACCGCGAACTCGCCGAACAGGGCATCGTGGCCAAGGCCCACAGCCGCGAAGGGCTCGCGGAGGAGCACCCCGAGGCGTATAAAGATGTCAGTGTGGTGGTGGATGTGGTGGAGCGGGCGGGGCTGGCCAAGAAGGTCGCCCGGCTCCGCCCCCTCGGCGTCGTCAAAGGCTGACGGCCGATCTTACGGCTGGAGGCGAATGGGGGAGGGGTTGCGATGCGGCGACGTTCGGCGTGCGGCCTCCCGCAACCGGCGATCTTGCCGGTCCTCGCGGCGATCCTGTTGGCCGGCGGTTGCGGCGAAACGCGGCCGACCGGGGAGTCGGGCAAATCGTTTCAAATCGTGGGCGAGGCCCCCCCGTGCTGTCA
>JAAZNR010000924.1 GCA_012798155.1 Thermogutta sp.
ACTTCGATCCACCGTATGGATCCAATAACGAGAAGATGCCGCCATCGCGAGTGCGTTATGCCTCTTACTACCATTTATGGACGACCGTGTGTCTTTACGACAAGCCCGAGTTGTTCGGTAAGGTCAAGCGCCGTAAGGATACGTCCGACACCGTTGCCGCGTCTGTATTTGAGGAGTTTCGCAAGGATGATGACGGCCGTTTCGTTGCTGTGTGAGCCATTGAGCAGCTTCTGAGTACAACGAATGCACGATGGATTATACTATCCTACAGTTCGGGGGGGCGAGTCACGGCGGATGAACTGAACGATGTGGTGCGCCACAACGGTCGGCTGGTGGAAGTCATGGAGCTTGAATACAAAAGGAACGTCATGGCAGGGATGAAGTGGACCAACGAATGGCTGCGAGACGCCGAGGAACCAAACAGGGAGTTCCTTTTTCTCATCGAAAGGTGAGAGGTCCGCCAGCCGCTTCCAAGGGCCGGTCGGCCGGGGGCGGTCCGCGGCGGCCGCGGTTTGGCATCGCACCTCGCGAGAGGCGATCCGTCGCGGCCGTAGGTCCCAAGCAGCGCGCCGTGTCGCGGCCGCAAGTTGCAAGCTGCGCCCTATGTCGCGGCCGCAAGCCGCGGCATTCTCGCCATGTAGCGGCGCGGCCAACGGCCCGCGGTCAAAGCTCGAAGTGCCAGGCCGGGTCGCGATAGCGGGGCAAGAGGGCCTGCAATTCGGTCAGGGGTAGCTCGGTCAAGGGTTCCCAGGCGTCCCAGACCGTTCTCATCGTTCGGCACAGGGCGGCCCGGTCCAGAGGCAGATTGCAGAGAAAATCGGCGTGGTCGCGCTCCCCGCGATAGTCGGGCCGGCGCGGCGGCATGGTCAGCAGCTCCCCCACCAGGGAAACGTCGAAGTCGTAAAGCATGGTGCCGTGGTAGAGCAAGCGGCCCCGGCGACAGCGGAGGCTGTTGCCGGAGAACTTGCGCGGGGCGGGATCGCGGACCGGCGGGCGGCCGGGAGGGGCGGATTCGGCATCGCCGGCAGGGGCGGCGTCGCGGGCCAAGTCGCTGGTCCCGGCGCGAACCACGCCCGGCACGCAGGCGGCCAAGGCGGCCGCGATGGGGTTCAGCACGGCGGCGTGCATGCGATCCGGCCGGCGGGAGATGTCGGGAGAGATGGGCAGGATGAGCGTGTACATCCAGCAACCGGGACCGATGACGACGGCCGCCCCGCCGCTACACCGCCGCACGACGGGGACGTTGTGGAAGCGGCAGCGATCGAGGCGGACCTCCTGGGCGGCGCGGGAGGCACGCCCGAGCACGACGGCCGGGGCGGACCATTCCCAAACGCGGAGCACGGCCCCCGCCCCGCGACCGCCTTCGGCCGCGTCGAGCAGGGCCTCGTCCAGGGCCAGATTCTCCTCCAAAGTGGGTAAAGTCACGTCCAGAAATTGCATGTTCGACGAGGCTCCGATGGGCTGCCGATCCCTTTGCGCGCCGGTGGTGGAAGCGCCGCCAGGACGCGCGGCTGGGGGCTCCGCTCCGCTCCGACCCCAGCCACCCAGCTTGACCCCAGCCACCCAGCTCGACCCCAGCCACCCAGCTCGACCCCAGCCACCCAGCCGCGCAATGCAAGCACAAACGGCGTGCATGAGCCGCCGGCGTAAACCGGTGGTGGCTGGGCTGGGTACAGGTCGCAATCGTGGGTAGTGCTCCACCGCTAGCTCACGCTAGCGGCTCGCGGTCGTGCGTTGTGCATTACGCTTGCGTTTGGCATAAGTTCTCCGAGCCGCCCGGCGCAAGCCGGCGGTGGCTGCGCCGCCAGGACGCGCGGCTGGGGGCTCCGCTCCGCTTCGACCCCAGCCACCCAGCTTGACCCCAGCCACCCAGCTCGACCCCGGCCACCTGGCTTGACCCCGGCCACGCACGTGAACGGCAACACTGGCGGACAAGCCGGCGGTGGCACCCCCACGACCGCGACGCCTCGGGGCAGTCCGGCGGGTCGGCCTTCAGGCAAAGACTTGACAGGCCGCATTTTCCCGGTCAAGATCACGGTTGTCGGCCTGTCCGCAGCGGGCGGGCCTTCCGTTGTGGGGTTCCAGCGGCCATGACCCAGCGGCCATGACGTGGGCAAGAA
>JAAZNR010000140.1 GCA_012798155.1 Thermogutta sp.
GCTTCCTGCGGTGGAGATCGGCGAATCGATCGTTGAACTTTTGAAGCTCTACGGGATAGACCGTTCGGCGCCATTGTTCGAGCTCCTCGCGAACCGCCTGATAGTCCTGCTGCAAGCGTTTCAATTCCTCTTGAGACTGCTGACGATAGATCGCAAGCCGTTCCTGAACGTCACGAATCTCGTTTCTGCAGAGTCTGCCTAACCGCCGCGCGAAATCGGCCGCGAGTTGCCGGCCTTTGGCTGCCATCAATCCGCGGTGGAGGAAATCCAACACCGTCAGGAATCCACTTTGGGTGAGTCGGTCGCCGTCATGCCGGCGGTCGGCGATGTGCTTGAGCTTCGAGCTGACCGGGAAATAATACAGGCGGTTGGGCGGGATGCCCAGCTTATCGGCGAGAACCTGCTTGTTCCGTTGTTGCCAGGCCTCGACCTGCTGCATGTCGGCCATGTCGGTCTTCGTCTGAATGAAGAAAATCCGCTTGGTGACATTCGAGTACAGATCTTGCAGAAAGGAAATCTCGTCGGCACTGATGACGGCTTCCACCGAGTCGAGCACGAAGAAGACGGCGTCCGCGTTCGGGGCGTATTGCCGCGAGATCCGGCGGTGCGCCCGATGCAGTCCCCCGACGCCCGGCGTATCGACCAACACCAAGCCCTCCCGCAACAGCGGATGCGGGAGTTCCACGCCGATGAAATCGACGCGTTTCTCGTTGTTCGGGTTCCCGTTCTCCGTGCCGTACTCGGCCAACCGCGACTCGTCGATTTCCAGGACCTCGGGTCGCTTATCGGTATCGACGTCAGGCAAGAAGAACACCTTGAACTTCCGCCGCGGACCGTACATCACTTTATAGACCGTCGAAGTCGCCACGTCGGAATCGGTGGGAAGGAGTTTCTCCTCGCCGAGCAAGGCATTGAGAAAGCTGCTCTTTCCCTTCTTGATCTCGCCCATGATTACCAATCGAAAGATCCCCAACTCGTATCGCCGCAGCATCGGCTCGAGCGGTGCGAGCGGATTGTCGCGACCTTCCTCTTCGAGTAGACGATGCAGTCGGGTCCACGCCGACATCACTACCGCACGGTCGTCGGCGGCATCGGGAGTGGGGTTGGAATGCGATGATTCACGCTGGTTGTGAGTGGGCATCAGGTCGTTCTCCCAAGGGAAGCATCCGTTTGGGCCGGTCGGAAAGCCGGCAAAGGACCGAGTTTGGATTGGCGGCAACCGGATTCGCCTTGCGGCCCCGCGAGGATCACGAGGCTAGACCACGTTCAGGAAGAGTTCGTTCCTGGCGGCATCGTCCAACGCATCCCACACGGGCGGCACGCCTAGAACGCCCGAGACGGCGGCAATCGTCGCAGCCACGGCGACCCGCTCCAGCAACGACTTGAAGAACTCGGCGTCGAATTCCGAAACCGCCTCTTGCAACCATTGTGCCCAAAAATCCGCATCCATGTACATCCCTGTTTCCGGATCGAAATGGGCTCCGAACTGGCTGTGTTCCGCCAGGCCCGGCGGCGCGTGGTCGGTGGCGACATAGAGGTAACCCGAATCGCGCCACGCATCGAGAAAGTCATCCAGCGGGTAGGCCTTGCCGGCTCCCGTCGGATCAGCCGGATCATTGAGGACGACCTTGGGATGACTCGGATCGGAAAGGTCGAGGCCGGTGACCACGACGGCATGGTCCGCGCCTCTCGGATTGAGCCAGTCCTCCAAAGACGAATCTTGCTTCCATATTTCGCCTCCGTCGAGCGCCACGATGACCTTGTGCCCCATGGCGATCTCGCCGGCAATCGACTCCACCCCACTGCCATAGCCGTGGTGCACCGGTACCCCATAGTGCTCCAGCAGATTCCCCATGTCCGCCGGACTTGTCCCTTGGTCGGTCAGCCAACCGTTCGAGGTGGCATCGTACACCAACTGCGCCTCGCTGACGTCGACGCCGAAGTCGCGGAGGATCATCTCTTGGCAAACGACGGCACAGGTGAAGGGAGTTGTTTGTTGCTGCCAGGAGGCCGCATCCACATCGCCCGTGGATACGTCGGCGTCTTGCCGCCACGGCGAAAAAATCTCGTCGCTGGACCAGTGCTCGCCCACAAGGCTCAGAAAATCGTCGCCCCCAAACATCTCACCGCCCATAATGTCGTCCAACATGAGTCCCACCTCCGATTAGCAGGCAAGTAACCGTTCATGGGGTTCTTACCATTCTCGTGCCCGACGCGACCCCACCGCGGCGGGTCGACAAGCGTCATGTTGAGCACGGCACATCGGCTTGTCAAGCCTTCCTCCGGCAAGTTGCCGGAGTGCCGTCTTTGCCGGCCGGGCGGCGGGGCTTGCTCGTGCGGCCAACGATGCGTATTCTTTTTATACACCCGCGGGGCCGGATGTAATCGTTACACCTGCGGGAATTCATGTAACCGTTCAAGGAAACTGTTCCATTGTTCCCGGCGTCGCTTTTTTCCGGCGACGCACGTGAAAATAGGACTCCCGCCTTCGGCATGGCGGCCGCGGCGAATATCCGCCTTCGCCGGGGGACGGGATTCGGGTGTTTCGCGTCCCCAGCCGCGGGATAGAGCGCTGATAATGCGCTCCCGCCCGGTGATGGACGCTTACACCGGGCATGATGGATACGCTGGGAATCCCCTCAATCGTCCATGGTCCAATGTAATCTCAATCGTCCATGATCCGATGCAAAGGCCGCGAACAAGCGCACTCCAGGATCGCTTCAATACATCAGTGGTTTCGCACAGGTTCCCTAATTTTACCGCGCAGGATAAGACGCTGGGCAAACTGGGGTACGCAGCTTTGTGAGTCTGCGTAAGATCGCTAAGCCGGTTTCGGCGATCCTGCGCAGTAAACTAACCTGTCCGGCTCTGTGCCGTCCGCTCAGGTTCGGCCGGATCGCAAGTAGAAGATAGAAGGGAGGACGCATCTGTGAAATCCACCGTGAAACGCTACCATATTGTAGTCGCCTTTGACATTGGCGAAGAAGACAGACAGTTATTGTTCAACACGATCTCAGAAGGGGCTTCCTTTTCCTTCCTGAGCGACCTGAACGAAGAAGAGAGGAAGAAAGCGCTCCAAGCGGCGGACGTGCTCTTGTCCTGGAACCCTCCCAAAGAGTTGGCCAAGGATGAGTATCCCCTGATGACGCGGTTGTCCTTCATGCAGCTTCTTTCGGCCGGTGCCGATCACATTCCCTTCGAGGATATTCCGGAAGGAGTGAAGATCGCGAGCAACGTCGGCGCCTACGCCGAACCGATGGCGGAGCATGTGCTGGCCATGGTGCTTGCCCTGGCGAAGCAGCTACTGAAGCATCACAACAAGCTGGCGCATGGCGAGTTCAACCAATTCGAAATGAATAAGATGGTGTCCGGTTCTACGGTCGGCATCATTGGTTTCGGCGGCATCGGAAAGGCGGCGGCGAAGCTCTTTCGATGCCTGGGATGTAGAATATACGCCATAAACTCCAGCGGCGGGACCCAAGAGGCGGTGGACTTCATCGGGACGCTGAAGGATCTCGACTACGTTTTACAGGCCTGCGACGTCGCCGTCCTTTCCATCGCCCTCAACAAACACACTCGCAACCTCATAGGCCGGCGCGAGCTTGAGCTGATGAAACCGGACGCCATTTTAGTAAACGTAGCGCGCGCCGCGCTCATAGACGAGGCGGCTCTGTTCGAACACCTTGCGAATAA
>JAAZNR010000925.1 GCA_012798155.1 Thermogutta sp.
ACGCGCCATTCCAAGATCCCGCCCGAGAAGCCCTCCCGCAACTTCACGTACAGCCGCACCTGGGGCGTCTCCACGGGGTCGAATTCCAGGCGGTTGAAGCGATCTTTTTCGATCCCCACCGCGGCGCTGGGCGCGACGTCGCGCCACTCGCTGCCGTCCCACCACTGCACGCGGCACGATTCGGGGACGCGGCACTGCCCCACGCCCGTATCGTCGAACCAGTACACCTCCACGGCGGAAACCTTTTTCGGTTCTTCCAGGCGGTAGGTGATCCACTCCCAGCTTCCCGTGTGCGGCCACCAGGTGAAGCGGGGCAGGCCCTGATCGCCGGAGCTTCGCGGCACGACCCCGTCGATCACCGCCGCCGGCGTGTCGTTCTCGAAGCAGTGCGAGGCCTCGACGGGCGGGGCCTTGGGCACTTGCCAGCGGACGGCGTCCGGGCCCAAGCCGATCACCGGGAAGGCCGATATCCGCAGCCGGGCGCAACCCATCGGAATCAGGGACACCTCTTCCGTCGCTTCATCGGATCGCACCGGCGACGGTTGCAACGGCGCTACCAGCCCGTACTGATCGAGTTGCCACTCCGGTATTTTGCGGGCCTGGGTCCGGAGCATGATCGGCGCCGCCTCCGCCGTGAACGGTTGCACGTCCGCGCCCCCGTCGCGCCGGATCACCTCGAAGCCGCTCTCCGGGGGATCGCTGAGGACCAGGCCGTAGTTCCAATCCGTGGTGGGGTAAATCTCCCAGGACGGCCACTCCTCGGTGCGATCGTACTTGACGTACCGCTCGCCGATCCTCAACGAGTAGGTCAGCGGGCCCCGATCGACGGAGACGCTGTTGTGGTTCGCCTCCCACACGCGGAGGCGAATCGACATCGGCAGCGTCAACGTCAGCTCATCGTCGGGGCGCCAGGTGCGTTCCACGACCAGCCAGCCGCCGGAGACGGCGGGCGTCCGCAAATCGCGGCCGTTGAGCCGGAGCGACGGCGCCTCGCACCAGCTTGGTATCCGCAGATACAGGGGAAAGGCGACGGGCGATTCCGTCCCCAGTTTCAATAGGATTTCCTCGTCGAAGGGATAACCCGTCGCTTCGTCGATGACGACCTCCCGGCCTTCCGCACCGACCTTGGCGCGGACCGTGCTTGGGGCGTACAGGACGGCCGCCAAGCCGTCCCCCGCCGCGGCCATCCAGAGGTGTTCCGTGAAATACGGCCAACCATGCGAAACGTTGTGCCGGCAGCAGCGGTGATCGTAGGGGTCCATGCAGAACATGGGGCCGCCGTTTTGCACGCCCGGCGACTTGTTCTTGGCGTCCGAGACCGCCAGATTGGGCGCCGTGAGGTAGCGGAGGGCCTTGAGGTCCGGCGTCATCGAGGCGGGGAGCGAGTTGAAGGCCACGTCCTCGCAGACGTCGGCCCACTTCACGTCGCCGGAGAGGGCCGCCAGCATCTCGCAGGACAGCATCATCTCGACCATGGCGCAGGTCTCGGCGGCCTGGCGCGGGTCGTGGTAGCCCGGCCGGCAGTTCTCATCCGCCCCGTACAAGCCGCCCGGTACCTGTCCGTATTGGCGCCGCATGTCCTCGTAGTTGAGCCAGGCTCGCTCCAGCAGGGCGAAATCCCCCCTTTGCTGATAGAAGATGCCCGGCGCGCGGAAGCCCTGCGCCATGTTCACGCCATGCCAATTGGCCACCCCCTGATCCCAGCGTGCCATCCGCCGGAAGATCTTCTCGCCCAGTTCCAGCAGCCAGGCGTCGCCCGTGCGATTGTACAGCCAATACACGCTCGCCAAGTTGTCGCTTGCCCGCTGGTTCTGCCAGTATGGCAGGAGGAAGTCCTCCTCCGGCAGCTCCAGCTCCCAGCGGAAGTAGCGACGCATCAAATCGATGACCCGCGGATCGCCCGTATATTCGTGATACGATTGCAAGACGTTGAGCATGACCATGTTCGGCCAAACGTCGGGCTTCGGTCCGCGGGGGGAGCCGATCACCGTGAGGTTGCGGCGGGGACCGAAGTAGCCGTCCTCGCGTTGGCTTCGAATCACCGGCTCGATCCACCGTTTGGCTTCGGCGATCATCTCCGGACGTTCCAAGAGGTAGGCCAGATCGCCGTAACCTTTGAGCCAGTAGGGGACCTCTTCCCAGTGGCTCTTTTCGCCCTCGCCGGCAGGGCTGAGCCAGGCGTTCCCCTCCGCATCGAGGAAGCGGCTCACCTCATGCAGCCGGCCCACGAAGCCCTCGGCCTCCAGCTCCAGTTGCGTGTGCAGCCAGCCCGCCGCGCGGACCGCGCCGACCGGCAGCTTGGCCAGCGGGCTGGGCACCAGGGGCGGACGATTGGCTGCGTAATGCCGAATGCCGAGCGTGCCGTCCGGCGTCTTGACCGCGCGGACCGCAACCTCGCCCGAACCTTCCTCACCCCCGGCGAAGGGACCGACGACCATGCACGCGACCCCTAATACCAGCGGAACGACACATGCCCGTCTTCGCCCGTGTGCGGGGACAAGTCTGCGGCAACGCATGGAGCATTTCTCCTTCCTCTCGCGGCGGAACTTGGAAGCATGATCGCATGATCCGTGGAACGGCCCCGTCCGGCCGGCCCGACCTTTTGGTGCACGCGGTACCTTTTGGTGCAGACATGACCGGCCTATCTTTTGGTACTTCCGCTACTTTTTGGTACAAGTAGAAGCGGACCACCTTCCGGTACAAATATAACCGGCCGCCGGAGCCGCGAAAAGCGCCGCGAACGAGGAGGGGATTGCGTCGTCGATTCCGCCAGGGCGTGCCATCAACCAGGGCATCCCACGGCGAGGGTCTGGAGGGCCGCGTTCCGTCGCGGCCGGGATGGTGAAGAGACGAGTTGCGCAACGGACGCGAGGGCTCGCGCGGGTGCAGCCGCCGGCTTGCCCGGCAGTGGCGGGCGGTTGATCCCATGATCGGCCGGGTGGCTGGGGTCGAAGCGCAGCGAAGCCCCCAGACGTGTGGGTGCCACTGCCGGCGTGAGCCCGCGGCGGCAAAACGTCGGAGCCGCCGGTGTCAGCCGGCGGTGTTTCGGCGCTACCCAGGATTCACCGCCGGCTTACCCCGGCGGCTCGTGTTGATATCGCGGCCGCGCGGCTGCAGCCGCCTTCTCCTCCCGGAGCACCTTGACTAGCCGATTCTTCGGGAGTAGCCTCAACAGCTCCGGGAAATCACTTCTGCTATCCCTTAAAGGAGGACGTCTATGCGATGCGAGCGTTTGGAAGGGCATGTGGCACTCATTACCGGGGGCGGAAGGGGAATCGGTAAGGCCATAGCCAAGCGTCTTTACTCCGAAAAGGCTGATATTGTAATTTGCGGAACCACCGAGGACGTATTAAAAAACGCGGCAGAACAAATAGCTGCCGCGGGCCGCGAGGTATTGCCTGTAGTCTGCGATGTTTCCGATTCCAGACAGGTAAAGGCGATGGTGGAAAATGCCCGCCGGCGCTTTGGAAAAGTCGATATCCTGGTAAACAATGCTGCCATGATGCTCAGACATATTGGTTACGAGCGGGCAACTAAGCCTTTTTACGAATTGGACGAGGCGGACTGGGACCGTGTCATGGACGTAAACGTAAAAGGGATGTGGTTGTGTGCCCGCGAGGTCTTTTCCGACATGCGCGCCCAGAATTGGGGCCGCATCATCAACATATCCTCAGACATTGTTTACATGGGGCGGGGTAACGGCATTCAGTACATCACCTCCAAAGCGGCTGTTGTGGGCTTTACCAGAGGGTTGGCGTTTGAAGTGGGTCGTTATGGAATTACTGTAAACGCGATCTCCCCGGGACTTGTTCAAAGCGAAACGGTTCAAGAACATGGATTTAAGGAGATGAGCGAGGCACTTGCCAACAATTCTGCCATCCCGAGGCTGGAATACCCCGAGGACTTGGTAGGTGCCGCGGCATGGCTGGCCTCGGATGACGCGGCTTTCGTGACGGGACAGAACATCAGCGTGTCGGGAGGACTGAGTCTGCATTAACCGATAATCGCAGTGAAGCATTTCACCGCCCGGGACAAAACCGCGGGCACGTTGCGCTGTAGTCCCATGGATACATAAACTACGGCTTTGAATAATTACCACTTTAAAGGAGGCCCACGCGGCATCGATTGATACCCAAGGCCTTTCTCTCAGAACAGCCGATTGAAAAAACACGAGACCTGATCCGGCGGCGGCACCCCTGCGGACGCAAGGGAAGCGCGACTATGTCGATAGGTAGAAGACTGTTCACAACGCTCTTGGCCGTCTTTTGGGTGCTGCATGGATGCGGGCTCGCACTTGTGAATGCGTGTAATACCGCTGCGGATGCCTATGACAAGCCCGGCCGCTACAAGGTGAACGCGATCGCGTTTGCTGAATTGAAGGACGCGAGGCGACGGAACCGTGAAGTTCCGATCAAGGTGCTCTTTCCCGACGGCGAAGGCGACTTTCCACTGGTCATCATGTCGCACGGGGCGGGCGGCGGATGGGACTCCCACCTGTATCAGTCCGAGCATCTGGCAAGTCATGGCTACGTCGTGTTTTGTCTCGATCATACCGGCAGCGACACGCAGCGGATCCGCTATTACATGAGTCGCGAAGGGGGTGGAATGCGTTTCATCGAGGCCATGCGCCGAATAGCCAAGGATGCCGATGCCATGCTGGGCATGCCCGGCGATGTGACTTTCGCCATCGATCAGGCCGTCATTTGGAATAAGACGAATCCAGACCTCGCAGGAAGGATTGACACGCGAAAGATAGGCATGATGGGACACAGCTACGGGGCCTATACGACGCTTGTGATTGTAGGGGCCAAACCGATTCGTGACCATATGGTTCCACCGCAAACTCCGCCTGCGGGGCTGGTGGATGGCCTGAGCGATCCCCGTGTCACGTTTGGGTTCGCCATGTCTCCGCCGCCCGTCGGCCACTTTTTCAATAACAACAGCTTCAAGACCGTCAATAGGCCGCTGGTGATTCTCACAGGTCCTGATGACGTTGTAGGAGGCGTCACGGACGAGAAGCGACTTGAAATGTTCAAACTTCTGCCGCCGGAAGACAAGTACTTATTTTGGATCTACGGGGCTGATCACCTTAGTTTCGCCGACAGCCCGTGGATAAGGAGGCGATCATCTTCCCACCTTGGACCACAGGCCCGCCCGAATGTGCAGCGACTATCGAAGGCCTTGATGGTCGTCTCCTGCGATTATTTCCTGAAGGGGAAAAAGGAGGCGGCGAATTTCCTTAGTGAAGCCTACGTCAACTCATTGCGCGGAAACGTCGTGAAAGTAGAAACAAAATGAGACGCGCTGGTGCCGTTGCCGGGCAAGCCGGCAGCGGCAGCCGTGCGGTCCGCGCGAAGGGCGGAACCTCAGTCCCGGCCTGGGCGAAGCATTAGGCCGTGGCCTGGGCGAAGCATTTACTCGAAAAATCCCAATCGACGTGGTCCCAGAAGCCCTCCACGTACTTCGCCCGATCGTTGCGATAGTCGATGTAATAGGCGTGTTCCCAGACGTCGATGGCGAGGAGCGGTTCCAGGCCGTGCCTCAAGGGGTTATCGGCGTTACTCAGGGCCAGTAACTCGAGTTTGCCGTCCTTGTCGGCGGCCAGCCAGGCCCAGCCGGAACCGAACAGCTTGACGGCGGCCTCGGACATGGCGGCCCGGAGCTTGGCCAAACCGCCGAAGTCGCGCTCGACGGCGGCCGCCAAGGCCCCACTCGGCGAGCCTCCCCGCGGCCTCAGGCAGTCCCAATAGAAGCTGTGGTTCCAGGCCTGGGCCGCATTGTTGAACACCGGGCCGGCCGGCGCCTGGATGACCAGGTCCCGCAGCGACATCGCGCCCTCCGGCTTGCCTTCCACCAAGGCGTTCAGATTCTTGAAGTACGCGGCGTGATGCTTCCCGTAGTGAAACTGGATTTGCTCCTCCGAAAGAAACGGCTTCAAGGCATCCATGGGATACGGTAGCGGAGGTTGAACAAACGCCATCTTCGTCTCTCCTTTCCCGGAAACGGATTGGGCCTGCACTGGGGCGGTCTTCAGGGCCGACGCCAGACCCGCCCCCGCGACCGCCGAACCGACCAAGAAGTCACGACGTTGCATGAGATCCCCCCTTTCAAAAAAGCGCCGAGAGCCTCGGCCCGCCCTGGGCTCCACCTGCCGATCTCCCGTCGAGACCGCGCCTTGAGTGTATCGGCCGGGATGCCCTCCCGCCAGAGCCTGACCCGGAGCGGGGCAAGCGGAGGCGGCGACGCACTGCCGGACAAGCCGGCGGTAGCACCCGTGCGGCCGGCGCTCGCGCGTCGTGCATTGCGTTTTCGTTTTGCATCCGTTCCGTGAGCCACCAGCGTAAGCTGGTGGTGGAGGCGGTGCGTGAACGGGGCGTCTGGGGGCTTCGCTACGCTACGACCCCAGCCACCCCAATGTTTCCCCAGGCAGCCCGATGTTTCCCCAGGCAGCCCGATGTTTCCCCAGCCGCCCCGATATTCCCGCAGCCGCCCGGATGTCCCCCCAGCCACCCGGGGCGATGGAAGGCCGCGCTTCCCTGCGGCCGAAATTGGACGACCTCACTCCCCTGTGTCCGAAATTGGAGGGCCGCGATCCCCTTTCTCCGGAATTGGAGGATCGCGATCCGTCGTGGCCGGGGTCGACGCGAACGGCTGCCCAAATCGCTTGCGACGCTTGACTGTTCGGCCGGCAACGTGCGACAATGCGACCTGCGGCGAGTGCGATCGCCCTTCTACCCGATGCCCGACCAGACCGTTGCGATCGCGACCAAGGCGTTTCGGTTGCGTTGTGTTTTCCTCTTCTACCCTGCCGTAAGGCGAAGGAGGCTGCGATGCGACGGACGACGGGTCGGCTTATCCTCGGTATTCTGGCGGTGTCGGCGGCCGTCTTCACGGCGACGCCCCGCGCGGCCGCTCAATCGGCGGATGATTTCCGCACATGGACGGATGCCTCGGGCCGTTTCAAGGTCGAGGCCAAGTTCTCGGCCCGCGAAGGCGACACGGTCATCCTGGAGAAACGCGACGGCTCCAAGCTGCGGATCGCGCTCGACAAGCTGAGCGTGGCCGACCGAGAGGTCGTGCAACAGTTGCCGGAGGCGAACCCCTTCGAGCCGGCTGAGCCGAGTCCCTTCGAGTCCATACCGGGGACGGGCGTGGCCGCGCCGCCGGCGGGGGGCGCCGCCGACATGATGAACTTCACCGTGGATTGGTCGCAAGTGCCGATGCTCTCCCTGCCGGGCGATGAAAGCTGGGAGTTCCGGCCCGGCGACGCGGCCGTGCCGACCGTCGCCGAGCGTACCGTGCCGCTCCCGCCCAAACGCGACTTCTTCGAGAAGGTCAACGGCGCGGCGATCAATCCGGCCGCCATGCAGGGAGTGGTGAGCTACGTTTTGGATCGACCGGGAGGGAAGGAAGCGAGTTCGCGCCTGGTCACGTGGGATATTCGGGCCGGGCGCGTGGTCGGGATGTTTTTGCGGCCCGGCAAATGGGCGGTGCTGGCCCTGGACGACG
>JAAZNR010000926.1 GCA_012798155.1 Thermogutta sp.
GAGTGGGCATCGGTGAACGTCATCCCTTCTCGCGCCGCTCGATCCATCCGCGGCGTGGGAATCTTCGACTCCGGGTTCAGACAAGACAGATCGCCGTAGCCCAGATCGTCGGCCAAAATGAGCACGATATTGGGGAGCCTGCTTGCGGCATCCGCAGGAGCCTTGCTCTCACCCCTCGAAACCGGCCCGGTCCACACAACCAGTCCAAGAACTGTTGCAAATAACGTCCCAGAGACGGCCTTCGTCAACTTCGCGGCCAGGCGGCTCTTCCCACCAATCCGGGCTGCTCGCCTCGGTCTCTCTTCCGTACGCAAATCCGCACGGAAAAGATTCTCAGAATGCGCCCGAGTCAGATCGCCGGTAGTGCGGGCCATCGTTTTTCCTCCATTGCAACACTCTGCGGTGCTCATTTCGAGACCTTATCGCGGGGTACCCCGCGCCGTCCGGTACTACGGCAATACGCCCGCGCCGTCCGAAACCACCCCAATATGCTTGCACCGGCCGGTGCCGCGCCAATATGGCAACCAATCCAGTAAGGCAACCGATACAGTGAGGAGTCGCCCCCCAATCCGCGCTCAGGCCTCGGCGGCTTACGCCCGCCGGGCCTCCAACATCCGGATCCACGGTCCGATGTAATGCCCGTGATCGTGGTACGTGCGTCCGCTCACCAAGTTGCCGTCAATCACGCAGGGTTCATCCACGAAAATCCCGCCGCACACTTCCAGATCGAATCGGCATTTCGGGACGGTCGCCATCCGCCGGCCCTTCACGCAGCCCGCGTAGGCCGGAATCTCAACGCCGTGGCAAACGCAGGCAATCGGCTTGCCGGACTCGAAGAAGTGCCGCGTGATGCGGACCAGGTCTTCGTCGTACCGCAAATACTCGGGCGCACGCCCGCCGGAAAAGAAGATGCCGGCATATTCCTCGGGGCGGACGTCCCGGAAGGCGATATCGGCCTCGATCGTGTAACCCTCCCATTCCTTGGTGATCGTCCAACCCGGTTTCACCTCGTGCAGGACCATCTGGTAGCGCCGCTTTTCGGGGGCGGCGACCACGGGGCGAAAGCCCGCCTCGATCAAGCGGTAATAGGGATACAGCGTGTCCACCGTTTCGGTGGCATCACCGACGATAATCAGCACGTGATCCATGAACCGAGTCTCCCTCTTGTTGATCACGAAATGCGGACACGGCATCCTCACCCGGCTTGGCGGTCGGACAAACCCGGGTCAGCTCGCCAGGCATTGCTCCAAGTACGCTCTAGCCCGATTCACCTCCTCCGTGACCTCCGTCGGCGTCTCTCGAATCAACCGCCCGCGGGGATAGGGATGCATGAAAATGGAGGTAAAACCACGATAGTCTACCTCGCGGAGGGCGCGAAGCAAGGGGCGGAAATCCAGCGGTCCCCTGCCCGGCATCTGCAACAGCTCGTCCTCGGGCGGCATGGTCGTCATGCACCCCTTGCCATGCTGCCACGCATAGAAGATCGCGATCCCGCCGCCTAGGGAACGAATCAGCCCGGCCAACAAGGAAGCGTCCTGCGGCAAGTGATAGGGGGCGAAGGCGATCGCCAGGCGCGGAGACGGAGCCATCTCGGCGAGCCATTTCATCGAGTCGGGCGACTCGATCAAGCTGTTGCCGTGATTCTCGACCGCCAAAGTGACGCCGCACTCCTCGGCCGTCGCAAGGTGGGGCTTCATCGCTTCGACGAACTCCGCGACGGCGCGTTTCAAATCCCCGCCCGCCAATCCCTTCGGCCCCGCGGCCCCCGTCACGATCAGACCGCATCCCATCCGCCCGGCCAATTGCATTTCCTCCTTGAGCCGAAAGGGCCCAAGATCGTAGCGCGTCAAACACCCCAGCTTCACTTCGTGCCGTTCCAACAGTTCGCGAAAGCCGGCCTCTCCGATTTCATCCAATTGCTCGCGCTGACTGCCGTGAACCTTGGGCCACAAGTCGATGTACCGGGCGCCGGTCTTGGCGACCTCGGGCAGGATTTCCCTCACATCCGTGTACCCGTAAAGGCAGGACGCCAGGAGATACCGCAGTCGAAACGGGGGAGACTCGCGAGCCGCGGTCTCCCCGTCCGCTCGGGCGACCGCAAGCGTTTGCCCCCCGGCCGCCCCGCCCGCAAGAGCGCCCGTGAGCGAAGCCGCTACAAACTCTCGCCGTGTCCACGCCTTCAGACCGTGCATATCGGCGTCGTTCTCTCCGGTATCGTAAGGATGGGACTCTTCCAGGCCGTATTCGATTATCCACCAAGGGATCGATCTCGCCGCAGCACGCCGCGGAGCCGCTCCGTCGGCGGCTCCGTCGTTGCGAGCGTCATGCGACCTCGAACCCCTTGCGTTGCGGACGCGAGAGCATCGCGTCGGCCTCGTCGTCGCCCATGAATTGTTCGGCTTGCGGATCCCACCGCAGACGTCGCCCGAGGCGAATCGCCAGATTGATCAGATGGCAAGTCGTGGCGCTGCGGTGCTGGCTTTCGCAGTCGGAAATGGGGCGCCGCCGCTCCCGGACGCAATCGAAGAAGTTGCCCATGTGATTGACGATGGCGTCCAACTTCCCGACTCGCTCCGGCCGCGAAAGATTGTCGAAATCGTACAGTTGGAAGCGGTCGCGCGGCAGCGGGTCATCCTTCAGGGCATCCACGGGTGTTCCCGTGATGGTACCGCGGTTCACGAAGAGGCGGCCCTTTTCCCCTTCGAAAAGGACGCCCACACGGCTTTGCTCGTCCACCAATAGCTCGACGCCGCCGGGGTAGCGAACGACGCCGCGGAGATCGACCGGCACATTGTATCCGTTGGGAACGTTGGGAAGCTTGCCTTGACCGTCGATCTCGGCCGGCCATTCGTTGATGCCCCATTGGGCGATATCGACGTCGTGCGCCCCCCAATCCGTCACCTTGCCCCCCGCGTATTCCAACCACCAGCGGAACGTATAGTGGCAGCGTTCCTCCACGTAGGGCACCTCCGGCGCCTGTCCCAGCCACAGATTCCAGTTGAGAGCGGCGGGGACGGGCCGTTCCGGAAACGGTCCGCCCGTGGGGTTGGGACCGACGCCCACCGATACCTTGCGGAGTTTTCCCAATCGTCCCGCGCGAATCAACTCGACGGCTAAACGGTAACGAGCATCGCTCCGCTGCCACGAACCGACTTGGATCACGCGGCCGGTCTCTTCGGCCACGCGGCGAATGATCTTGCCCTCGTCGATCGTCAGCGTGATCGGCTTCTCGACGTAAACATCCTTCCCCGCCCGGCAGGCATCGATCGTCATTTTGGCATGCCAATGGTCGGGGGCCCCAATGAGGATGACGTCCACGTCCTTGCGGTCCAACAGTTGCCGATAATCCTCGAAGATGAGCGGCGTGCTGCCGAAGCTTGCGCGGGCTTGTTCGCGCACGTTGCGATCGACATCCGCGATGCCCACGACCCGGCCATGGTTTTGAGCAATCAGCGTAATCACCGTCCCCTGGTAGCGCATCCCGATGGCGCCGATCCCCGGCCGATCGTTCGGAGAGCCGGCCTCGGTCATGCCCAACGCGGCCGCCGTGATGAAGCGAGGCGGCACGAAAGCCCCGCCGGCGACCATCGCCGTTTTCGCCAAGAATCCGCGTCTGCCGAACTTCATGCTTCCCATGATGAACTCCTACCAGTTGTCTTCCGAGAGGCGTCCGCACACGGC
>JAAZNR010000927.1 GCA_012798155.1 Thermogutta sp.
CCGGGCGCGGATGCGGTTTGTGACGCTTGTGCCGCAAGTAGGGCCGCTCGCGGCGAGAGAGCACGGAATGAAGGATGGCGGCCATCCGCGCCCGTCATCGCCGTCGCCTTGCAAAAAAGAAGAAAGGAGCCGCGTATGAGTATAGGAACCTGTGCACAACCGCGGCGTCTCTCAGTATAAAACCGTTTAAATTGTAAGTAACGAGATAGTAAGAGATCACCAATAGGGTGGACGGCGAGTATGGCACAAGCGAATCGCAAGGCGCAGCGGACATTGGCGACGGCCGATTCCGGTGCAGCGACAGCCGGGTTTGCGCAGGAAAGAAGTGTTGTTATCGAGTCGCGGAAGCCGTCGTAGTAATTCCAAGTGAACGCGTAACTGCAAGTGGGCGCGGCGAGGCCGCGGTGCGTTTTTTCAAGGGGATTCCGTCATGTTGAGTCGTTCAGGCATGCAGGCGGTTGTCGGTTTAGGGGTTGCGATCGCGGCGGGTTTGACCGCACTGCGTCCCCGCGATGCGGTCTGGGCGCAGGCCGTGGCGACGGCGCCCGAAATCGAAACGCAAACCGAGGGGAATGCTTCGGCGAACGCTTACCGGGAAAAGTGGCTGAAAGCCACGCCCGAGCAGCAAGAGTGGCTGAAAGCCACGCCGGAGAAGGGAGCGACGATCGCCGAGCAGATCGGTGAAGACGGTGCGCGGCAATATGCGAAGGAACATGGCTACACGCCGATTTTCGACGGCAAGGGACGGTCCGTACGTCAGGGGCCGGACCAAGTGTATTTCGACCCGCGGACGGACGAAACGGTCGTGATCGAGGCAAAAGGCGGCACCTCTCCGCTGGGCAAGGGGTACGGCTATAAGCAGGGGACCAAGAGCTGGGCCGTCAAGTCCGCGGAGCAGATACTGCACAACCCGAACGCCTCGCCGGCGGAACGGGATGCCGCCAAGCGGATCGTCGAGGCTGCGTGGAATGGGAAGCTTCGCGTGGAGGTCGTTCGCACGCCGCACACGCTGGGACTACCGGGAACGCCGGTTGTGGAGCGGTTGGAGACGGCCGTCGATGACATCGACGAGGCGGCGCGGCTTGCGGAGGAGACCAGCAAACGATTCGGGATTCCTCTTATCGAGACTCCCAAACCGTCGAAACTCCCTTCGAAAGGGGATAAATTGGGTGCTGCCGGCATGGGTTTGGAGAGCGCCTCCCTGGCAAGGGAAAAGCCCACCTTGCAAGCGAGGCCGGCGGGAAAAGCCGCGAGCGCCGCTGAAAGGGGAGCCGCGCAGGGAGGGGCCCGGGGGACCTCGCGCGCCATGAGTTCCGCACCGGCGCAAGCTGCCTCGGGGAGTATCAGCACCTTGAGCAAGGTCGCAAAAGTGGCGGGCGCCGTGGCCGTGGTAGGAGTGGATGCGGCGGCCCGAGTCCAACGCGCAGATCAAGTGGAACGAGCCTATGCCCGCGGGGAAATCAGCGAGCACCAGAGGAGGCTGGAGCACGCCAAGAACGTCACCGGCTGCGTGGGCGGCTGGGCCGGTGCCTGGGCCGGGGCGGAGGCGGGCGGGGGCGCAGGTGCCGCCATCGGGACCGCCATCTGCCCGGGAATCGGAACCGGCATCGGAGGAGTGGTGGGCAGCATCGCGGGTGCCGTCGGCGGCTACTTCGCCGGAGAAAAAATGGCGGAGGCAGGCACGGAAGCGCTCCTGGGAAAATGAATTTGGGCCAATTTCGCGAACGATTCAGGTTTACCGCCGCTCGATTCCCAAAAAGGGGGAAGATGAAATGTCCACCACGGTCGTGAGTTTCTTGGGTACGGGGCAAAGGGCGACTCCGAACGATCCTCGCTCGGAATACCGAACCACGACCTACCGATTTACCGTCCCTGACGGGAGAGAGTTCCTCTATCGAACGTCGCTCTTCGGGACGGCCCTCATCCGGTTTCTGCGGGAAACGGGCACGCAGATCGATCGCTGGATCGTACTCGGGTCCTCGGCCTCGCTCTGGTCGGAACTGAATCAAGTATTACCCGATCCCGGCGAAGTGCTCGAGGAGTATTGCCGGATCGACGCCCGCGTTGCGGAGAAAAACGTGGATGAGGAGGCGCTTTCCCGCTGGCAAGCAAGCCTCAACGCGCACGCAGCTCCGCTCGATTTGAGATTGCGCCTCACCGGAGAAGCCTTGGCAATGGAGTCTCAGCAGCAAATCGCCCGAGCTTTATTCGAGAACATTCCGCGCGGCAACGAGGTCGTTTTCGACGTCAGCCACGGATTCCGCCATCAGCCCATCATCGCCGGCTTCATGATTTCCCTGATGCGCTGGACGCATCGCATTCAGCGACTGTCGTTCTACTCCGGCGTGTTCGAGGCCCGCCAAGGTGACGTGGCGCCGGTTCTTGCCTTGCCGATATGCCAGGAACTGGTCGACGCGACGGAGGCGGCCGCTATTCTCGATGTCACCGGGAACTATGAACGGGTCGCTCGATGCTTGGGACTGGACGCCGAGTCGGCGTGGTTTCTGGAGAATACGAATCAACTCGGGAATGCGCGTGCCCAGGCGCAACGGCTCCGCAAGCAAGCGTCCGGGGGAGCCGATGTCGTCCATGAGGAACTCGCCGCCCTGCTGCAAGAGAGGTTGCAGTGGGCCGAGCAACTGTCCTTTGCCGAGCGCATGCGGCAATCCGCTCGCAGTGCCATCGACCGCGGCGACTACTTTCGCGCCGTTGTGCTGGGTTACGAAGCAGTCCTGATTCGGGCTGGGCAGGTTCTCTTTCCTTCCGCCGATCCCCTCGAGCACGAGACGCGAAAGCAAGCGGAGGACGGACTTTTCAATCGTCTTACCGGCGGTGATAAAGAATTGCTTCGGGATATGCAACAGACCCGCAACGCTTGCGCTCACGGAAGCCGTTCCAGGAGTGGTCGTGTGCAACAAATCCTCGGAAGCCCCCGGCATTTCCGGGACCTTATGGGGAGGGCGTTCGATCTCTTCGATCGGCTGCCGGAATTGCTCGAACTTCAGCCGCCCCGCGCGCCGCAACCGGATGATGCCCCATGATCCTGCTCAACTTCGGCCATCCGCTGACCGATGCCCAACTCGCCCGCATCCGCGAGATCGCGGGGCATGACATCGACGATGTGATAGCGGTGCCGACGCACTTCGACCATTTCCGTCCCTTCGACGAGCAAGTGTGTGAGCTACTAGCTCGCGTCCCGCTCACGCGCGACCAATGGCAGACGGCCCCGCTGCTTATCAACCCCCCCAGTTTGGCCCCGATCACGGCGGTTTTACTGGCGGAGATTCATGGTCGCAGCGGTTTTTTCCCTACCATCTTGCGGCTACGCCCGGTCGCGAACATCGTCCCGCCGCAGTTTGAAGTGGCGGAGATTCTGAACCTGCAAGGCATCCGGGACGCCGCTCGCACACGCAGAACCGCCGGCTCGGAAGCCCCGTGATCCATGATGCGGCCCCGGCCGCGGAATAACACCCGCCGACCGGCGAGGGGGATTCGCCGGCACCCAGGCCGGTCCTCGCCTCACGCGCTGCCCGAACAAATCACGTCGGTTCACGTCAGTTGCCTGCCCGACGCAACTCCTTCACGGAATGGATCGACAGCTTTTCCGTAAAGGGTATCGGCTTGCG
>JAAZNR010000928.1 GCA_012798155.1 Thermogutta sp.
CCGCGCATATCAGCGCGCGGTTCGTGATGCTTTTGGAACCCGGCGGGCGGATGGTGCCGATGATCGGGCCGCAAGTCGGTACGCGATAGGCTTCTGGTGGCGACATCGGTTCTCTTGGCAAGCTGCCGCGGGGGCGATTCCGGCGGTCGTCGTTCACGCTGCTTCCGCACCAGGACCGTCAGGGAGTCCGTTTGGTTCCGCCCAACTCCGCCCAACTGAACGAACAATTTCGAGGCCTGAAGGTGATCTTCGCCGATTCGGCCTAGCATGGCAACACCCTGCCCGCCGGGGCGGCTGGGAACGATAACCGGGTGGCTGGGGTCGTAGCGATGTAGGGGCGAGGCGTGGGTCGCCCCCTGACAGCCGTTCACGCGCTGCTGCCACCACCAGCTTACGCTGGTGGCTCTCGGGACTGGTGTAGTACGAAAACGTGATGCGCAACGCGCGAGCGCGAGCCGCTAGCGCCGGCCGGGTGGCTGGGGTCGCAGCGGAGCGAAGCCCCCAGACGCCCGTCGCCGATGCTGCCGCAACCGTCAGCAGTTTAACCGTCAGCCGTTTAGAGGCCCCGTCGCAAGCGGCTCTGATCCTGCGTCGAATGCTTAACGCATGGGTTCGCGGACGTTATAATGGCGCGCAATGCGTAGGGCCGGGGAAGGGAGCTGAAAACGTCGGGGCGCGGCGCGCGCAGGGGCGAGTGGGAAGAGCGAGCCTTGTCAACCACGATCGCGGGCGTCCCCAATCGGGGAGCCGCAGCCAATCGGTTTTTAGGCATGATGCATTCGCCGCCACACCGGGACGATTCGCCGGCCTCTCCCGCGGGTCGGCGGATGCGACCTCCGCTCGTTGCCCGAATCGACCCCGATTTGTGCACGGGTTGCGAGGCGTGCGTCGCCGTGTGTCCCGCCGGTTGCATAGCACTCGACCGATACGACGACGAATGCGGTTTTTCCCGTCGTGTTTGCCGCATCGTGGAAGAACGCTGCATCGGGTGCCGCTTGTGCATCCGCTTGCCGAGACCGCGAGAGGCAGGTTATCTTTTGCGCATCTGTCCGTGGGAAGCGATCGACCTCGTTCCTTTTGCGGAAGTTCCGTGACGTCGTCGATTCGCGAGTCCTTTAGCTGGGAGGGATATGATGAACGCCGGCTTTCGTGTTGCAGCCGCCCTTGGATTGGCGGGAGTTCTCTCTTGGGCGATCGCCGCAAGGCCCCTCGCCGAAGAGCCGACGAAAGGAGAAACCATGAGTTACGCGCAGGTCCGGGATTATCTGGTCCAACACACCAAGGTTTTGGAGCTGACGGACGAACACGGCGCGAGGGTCCTGGTTTGTCCGGAATGGCAGGGCCGGGTCATGACCTCGACCTGCGGCGGTTTGGAGGGGTTGAGCTTCGGGTTCATCAACAGGGGCTTCATCGACGCCGGTCAGCCCAACCCGCATTTCAACAACTACGGCGGCGAGGACCGCTTCTGGCTGTCTCCCGAGGGCGGTCCGTTCAGCCTGTGGTTCGCCAAGGGGGCGGAACAGAACCTGGACAACTGGTTTACTCCGCCGGCTCTGAACGAAGGCGCTTGGCGGGTGATTTCCGGCCCCAACGATCCGTTCTATCGCATGACGCAGCGGATGAAGCTGGTCAACGCCTCGGGCACGCACTTCGAGTTGGATGTGATCCGCGACGTCCGCCTGCTGGGCGGCGAAGACCTGGCGGGGCTGTTCGGGCAAGATGCCGCCGAGCAATTGAAGCAGCCCGCCGTCAAGGTCGTCGGCTATGAGACCGTCAATCGCGTGATCAACCTTGGGCCGCAATGGACGCGCGACGGCGGACTGACGTCCATTTGGATTTTGGGGATGTTCAACGCCGGCCCGCAGACGGTCATCATCGTTCCCTATCGCCCGGGAGACGAAAGCGAATTGGGGCCGATCGTCAAGTCCGACTATTTCGGAACCATTCCGCCGGAGCGACTGAAGATTCTCCCGAGCGCCATCCTCTTTCTGGGCGACGGAAACTATCGCTCCAAGATCGGTACGTCGCAGAAACGGGCCAGGAACGTCGCCGGTTCGATCGACTTCGTCAACGGCGTGCTGACGTTGGTGCATTTCACCATGCCGGACGATCCCACCGCCCATCCTTACATGAACAACATGTGGGAAGTGCCGCAAAAGGAGCCGTACGTGGGCGACGTGGTCAACAGCTACAACGACGGGCCGGTCGGTCCGGGCAAGCCCGGTTTGGGGCCGTTCTACGAAATCGAATCGCTCTCTCCGGCGGCCGCCCTGCCCACCGGCGGTCGCTTGCAGCACCGCCATCGGACGGTCCACGTGCAAGGCGATTACGCCGTGCTCCAGGCCGTGGCGAAAGACGTGCTGGGGGTCGATCTCGACGAAGTCCGCGACGCCATGTTCCCCAAGTAAAGCGTGAGAAAGGGGCGGCCGAACGGAGGCTCGCGGCCGACGCTTTCGCGCGGAGATGCGATCGCGTTCGTGGAGCGGGCTTGCCGGATTCACGATTCATCGCCACAATCAAAAACGAGGATCGTGCATCCCGCCAAAATCGAAAACGACGGACGGGCCGAGCCGTATGCTCCTCAAGCCCCAGGTGGCCGGCGACGCAAGGAATCGTCGCGGCGGTGGGAGGTTGCGGCTCGGCTTTTTTTCGCCTCTCGCGGATCGTATCCGCCGCGGAAGCGCCGCGGTTCGAGAGCCGGCATTTCTCCTCGGCCGCGGTCTGTGACGCCGGGCAAGCCGCAAGGACCTCGTCATGCTGCAACGCATTCTGGAAACGGAGGCCATGGACAGCGTCCTGGAAGCCGAGGAATACGACGCCATGGATGACGGCGGAGTGAATGAACGCTTCGCAGAAGACTTCATAGCGGCGGGAGCGACGGCCGATTGGACGCTCGATCTCGGCACGGGGACCGCTCTCATCCCCCTCGTGTTATGCGGGCACTTGGCCGGCGTTCGCGTCGTTGCCGTGGACTATGCGGGCGAGATGCTCCGTGTCGCTCGGCGGAACATCCTCCAAAGGGGCGCCGGCGATCGCATCGTGCTCGTGCATGCCGATGCCAAGCGGCTGCCTTTTCCCGACGGCTCGTTTTCGCAAGTGATGTCGAACAGCATCGTCCACCATTTGGCGGAACCGGAGCTGGTATTTCGCGAGGCGTGGCGGGTGCTTCGGCCGGGCGGGCTGGTCTTCTTCCGCGATCTCTTTCGGCCGCCCGACGCCGCGACCTTGCATGATCTTGTGGAGCGCTACGCGGGGAGCGGGACGCCTCAGCAGAAGAAGATGTTCGCGGATTCCTTGCACGCCTCGCTCACGGTGGAGGAAGTCCGCGGAATCGTTGCCTCCTGCGGTTGGAACAGCGGCCGCGTGCAGGCGACCAGCGATCGGCACTGGACCTGGATCGCTCGAAAACCCGCGGCGTGATTTCCCGCCGGGTCGGCCGCAACAAGCCCGCCTTTCGTGACGCCGCCGCCGGGGCACGTCCGGCCGACCCGCCGTATTCACGGCGAGGAAGCCCAAGGATTGGGCCAGTCTCCCCAATGCTCGAGATAGAGCCGGCAGGCGGAATCGCGCTGGGATCGCTCCTCGATCCAATCTCGCGTTTGGGCCACGAGCCGGTGCTCGTTATCCAGGCTCAATTCGCCCACCAGCACCCGCGTGCGGAGAAAGATGAAGTAGGTATCCAAGACGTCGCACCGGCAGTAGGCGTTGATTTGTTCGAGCTGTCCGGCATCGAAGAGGTCCTGCACCATGTAGCCGGCGACTTCCATTTTGCCGGGCTTGCCGAGCAGATTGGCCGCCAGGTTCAGTCCGCCGACAAAGCGCGTGGACCCGAAATTGGTCAGCAGCTCGCACAGGTCGATATGGGACTGCGTATTGTAGCGGTTTCGCGGCTGTCCGCCTCCGCGGGCGGTCCCGCTCCGGAACCAACCCGGCACGCTCACGCCGAAACGAAAGGCGGCAAGCTCGAGCAGGGGAATGTCGAAGGATCGGCCGTTGAAAGTGACCAACGTCGGCTGCCCGTACTTCTCCCACCCCCGCCAAAAGTATTCCGTGATGACGTGCGGGCGAAATTGCGGCTCGTCCAGCACGACGAGATCGAGGAGGCGGAAATCGGCGGCCACCTTGGCGATGGCCACCGAGACCGGAACTTGGAACGTGTAGGGTATGAAATCGCTCTCGTACTTCTCGATCAGTTCGCCGCGATAGCGAGCCACCGCCTGTTCCGGGGAGATGTCCTCGCCCGGATACCGCAGCTTCGCCACCAGCTTGGGATCGGCCACACTCTCCACGTCGAACACGAAATAGCGAACGTCTTCGATCATGCCGGGCGCCTTTCGCCGGTGGGAAAAAGCCTCCGCCCGCAATCAATCGAATCGAGGGCGAAGGGCCGCCAAACGCCGTTCGGTATCGGCCATCAATTCGTCTTCGTGGGCCTCGGTTTCGGCCTGATAGGTCACGGAAAACCGCAGGTAGGCCCCCGCGTCGTCCCATGGCACGGTGACGATGGAATGCTCGGAAATCAAGTATTGCGAGACCTCTTCCGCGGTGGCGAAACGCCGACCGGCGAGTTCCGACGGGGCGGGCGTATAGAGGAAATACGTTCCGCCCGGCATCTCGCAGCGGAATCCGCATTTTCGCAGCACGGTCACCAACTTGGCCAGGCGGCGATGATACTTGGCGCGAACGCGCCGCGGGATGCCGGGATTGTCGAGGGCGGCGATCCCCGCCTTCTGAATCGCGATGAATTGCCCCGAATCGCAATTGTCCTTGATGTCGGCGAAGGCTTGCACGATCTTGGGATGGCCGCACACCCAGCCCAAACGCCACCCGATCATGTGCCAGCCCTTGGACAGCGAGTGCACTTCCACGCCCACCTCCCGCGCGCCCGGCGTCTGGAGAAAACTCCGCGGGGGCCCGTCGTAAGTGAGCATGCCGTGGGCGGCGTCTTGGACCACCACCAACTCGTTATCGCGGGCGAAATCCACCACGCGGCGAAAGAAATCCGGCGTGGCCGTCTTGCCCGTGGGACTGTTCGGGTAATTGAGCATCAGCATCTTGGCCCGCCGCAACACGTCGCCGGGAATGGAATCCAGATCGGGAAAGAACTCGTTCTCGGGCAAAAGCGGAAGCTTGTAAACCTGCCCGCCGTAGTAGCGGGTATGCGTGCCCGCCACGGGATAGCCGGGCACTGTCACGAGGGTGATGTCGCCCGGATTGATGAAGGCCGCCGGAAGCATCGCCAAGGCGGTCTTGGAACCGATGCAGTGATTGATCTCCGTCAGGGGGTCGAGATCGACGTCGAACTCCCGCTTCATGAATCGGGCGACGGCCTCGCGGAAGGCGAGGATCCCGTTGTCGGCGTAGCCGCGGTTTTCCGGCTTGTGGATTTCCTCCGCCATCACCCGGCGGACCGACTCATCCGCCGGCTCGTCGTTTTCGCCGATGCCGAAGTCGATCAGGCGGCGTTCGGGATGTTCCGCCAAGACCTTGCGCTTGGCCCGCTTGATCTTCTCGAACTTATAGATGTCCGTTCCCTTGCCGTAACCGGCGCCGCCGATCCGCTCGGCGAACAGTTTTTGAAAATAAGGATCACTCATGGCAAGCTGTAGATTCTAAGCCGTTTCCCACCGCCGACCGGCGCGCGCCCGGACGGAAGCGCACCGCCGACCGGAACGCCCCGCCACGAGATCGGTCCGCCGGGTCCCGCGCTTGGTGGAAACCGGAAAAAGACGAAGGAATTGGGTGCAGTTTGCCGGCGGTCGCGCTCGGCCCTGCCTCCCAAGTCGAAACCTATTCAGTTTAACACTTTCCGCGGACATCACAAGGAAAGGAGGCTGCCGGGAGCGGCCGAAACGGGCTGCAGGGCCTCTGGGGGCTTCGCTCCGCTCCGACCCCAGCCACCCAAGCTGCGACCCCAGCCACGCAATTGTGATCCCAGCCTCTCAAACTTGACCCCGGCCGCCCGGGCGGAATCGGAACCTATTGGGCATTCGGGAATGAAAGATGGAAACGCAGAGAACGCGGAGAGCGCAGAGTCTCGGCTACCAATTCTTTCTCCGCGTCCTCTGCGCCCTCTGCGTTTCAGAAACAGCCTCTGATTCTCTGTGTTTCCAACACAGACCGGGCGGGGCTGCGAACGGATCGCCGCGGTTACCCCTCGGATTTTGCCGAGGAGGCCGGCGGCGGGACCGGGACGGCCTTGGCCGCGGCCTCGCCCACGGCGGCCAAGGTCTCGGGAATCTCCACGCCGGCCACGTCCTTCATGACTTGCATCATGGGCGGAAGGACCCGCGCCAGATCGTGCACCCAGCGGGTCGTGGCCGAGGTGCCGTCCGCGGCTTGTCCTCCGTCCCAGACCACGATCTTATCGAACTTGATGTTCGAGATGGCCTGAGCCGAGGCGTCTACCAAGTCGTCGAAATGTTCCAAGAGGAGCATTTGGAAGGCCTGGTCGGCGCCGCCGCAGGCCTCGATGATTTGCCGCAAGCCGTCGGCCTTTTTGGCCAGGATTTCGTATTGTCCGCGGGCTTCGGCCTCGAGACGGGAAAAGACGGCCTTGGCTTCGCCCTCGGCCTCGATCCGCCGCTTTTCGGCCTCGGCCTCGGCTTCGACGATGATGCGGGCCTTTTCGGCCTTGGCGGGGGCCTCGACCTCGGCCCGGCGTTTGGCTTCCACGCGTTCGGCCTCGGCCAAGGCGGCGCGGGCCAGGGCGCGATGCTGGGCCTCCAGCACCGCCGCCTCCGCCTCCCGTTTGCGCGTCTCGCCGAGTTGGTAGGACTCCGCCTGCTTCACTTGAAGAGCCGCTTGCGAGGCCGCCACCGTGGCCTTGGCCAGGTTTTCGCCCTCGATGGCCTTGGCTTCCGCGTCGGCCAAACGGACGCGCATCTGCTGCTCGGCCTCCTTCACCAAGGAGTCTTTCTCGAAGCCGGCCGTTTGCTCGCCCACCTGCTGTTCTTTTTGCAACTCGGCCACGCGGACGGCGCGATCGCGCTCGGCCTGCCGCGTACCGATTTCTCGGAATTTCATCGCCTCGGCGACGCTGATGGCCTTTTCACGCTCGGCTTCGGCGACGCGGATCTCGCCCATCTTCTCGTTTTCGGCCACGTCGCCGCGGGCCTTTTGAATTGCCTGCGAGGCCGCCTTTTGCCCGATCGCCTCGATGTACCCCGACTCGTCCGTAATGTCGGTGATGTTGACGTTGATCAGCACCAGGCCGATCTTTTTCAACTCCGGCTCCAGCGAGTTCTGGATGTTCATCAAGAACGCCTCGCGGTCGCGGTTGATATCCTCGATGTTCATCGAGGCGATGACCTGCCGCAATTGGCCGAAGATGATGTCCTCGGCCTGCTTCTTGATCTCCTGGCTACTCAACCCCAGCAACCGGATGGCCGCGTTCTGCATCAACTCGGGCGTCGTCCCGATGGCCACCGTGAACACGCTGGGCACGTTGACCCGAATGTTCTCCATCGAAAGCGCCCCGCGGAGGGGGATTTCGATCTGCATCGGCTCCAGGTTCAGCCAGGCATAGTCTTGCAGCAGGGGAATCACGAATCGGGCACCGCCGTGGACGCACGTGGCGGCCTGCCCCCGGCCCGACTTTCCGTAGATCACCAGCACGCGGTTGCTGGGGCAACGCTTGAACTGCTTCAACAAGGCCACCATGCCCAGGAACAGAAAGATCACAACGAACACCACCATCAGCAGGACCCAGAACGTGGCACTGCCGGCGAAGGTTTCGCCCTGAGCACAGAGCAGATCACTGGACATGAGTCGCCTCCTGAACCTGCGCCGCGAGGGGCGCCACCAATACCGTTTCGGGACCAAGCACTTTCAGCACCACCACCGCGGCACCGCCGGGAATGGCATCCGCGGCGGACATCGCCAGGTACTCCATCGTCCGATTCTGCACGTTGACGTGGATCTTGCCGCAGCCGGACTGCCGAGCGGGTATCTTCAAGTAAACCATAGCTCGCCGACCGACGGCCTGGCCGATATGCACCGTTCCGTCGGCCCGAAGAGACGAAACGGCCCTCATCAGCCAATACACGCCGTACATGGCCCCCAATCCGCACGCCGTGGCGATGAGCAGCGCGGACACGGGAGGATAGTCGGCCGCCTGGGCCGCCAAACCGGATAACCCGAAGAACGTGAGCGCGGCGATAAGCGTGCGAAAGGAGACGACCTTGAACACCCCCACCGTGGAGGCGTGAGACCCGGCGGCGTGATCCACGTGCCCCGCCCCGTGACCCGCATGGGCCATTTCCGACACGTCGGCGCCCTGCGTCAAGTCGGGAGTACCGACATCCATGTCGCCGACGGTATCGGCGTGAAAGTCCGCGCCGCCGGTATCCGCGTGAAAATCCGTGCCGGCGGCATCTCCGGAAAGGTCGCCGTGGAAATCGCCGCCGAAATCCCCTCCGGCATCCGCGCCATCGACGCCGGAAAACTCACCGCCCAAACCGATGAGAGCGAGGATCAGTTGGCAGATGAGGACCGTTCCGCCAATGGCCGCGCTGATCGCGAAAATGAGCGACATCACCAACCCCCCTGGCAGAGGCAAACCTGCCGTAGGACGGAAGAATCGACATCAATTCGACGGCCGAACGCTCAGACCCGGTTGATAGGGTATTCGCCGGGCGATCGTTAATCTTGTCAATCTTGCCCCACGTGCCGCGGGATTGGATCGCCTGAAAACGACGTGAAAAAATACGTGCAGAGCGTGCCGCTCACCCTGTGCCCGAAGCTCCATCTTGCGCCGCGCACTTGCCCGGCACCGTCCGCGCGGTCCCGGCCGGACCATCGCTAGTCCTTCCAGATGTCGCGGACGCGGTCCTCCAGGCTTGGAAAAGGCGGCAAAGGCGGGCTGGGGGCCGGCTCGTACCAAAACGTAGCACAGCACCAGTCGTCCTGCGTCTCCTGCAAGCCGTTGTTCCAGGCGATTTGCTGAATCGTGATGCGGCACTCTTTTTGCCACGCGATGGGATCCGGGAGATGCCAGCGGTACATGGAAACGAAGTTGTTCTGATTCAGGGAACAGCCCTGGTAAAAGAGCGGTACCTGCTGGACGCCCCAGGCCAAGCCCACGTAATCCTCGCTGCCCGTGCCGCAAATGGTCGGGAAATCGGTGTCGCCGTCCATGTAGACCTTGATTTCGCCTTCCCCCCACCATTGATCGGGATGCAAGTTGCGAATGCCGATGACGGCCCCGACATAGCGTCCCTTGCTCGTCCGCTTCGGCAAAAGCTCGAAGTCCTGCTTGGGCGTCGTGGGGTTTTCCCGGCGGAAGAGCACGTGCAATCGCCCGACGTCTTCCGGATGCTTATCACCCAGCGTGTAGTCGATCTGGTAGAAGATCGGCGGCGTCCGTTCGCCCTGCGTCTCGTTGGTCAAGGTGATCCGTGCCCGTTTCGTGAACGGCATGGGCAGCCAGATGTTCATCCCGCCGGTGGGTCCCACGGAGTGGACCGACGAGAAATAGAGCATGACCTTGCCGTGGGCGAATCCGAAGAAATCCCCCAACGGACACTCGATGCTGGGGTGTTCTTGGCCTTCCCAATACGCGCGGAGGACGAGGCTGCGGAGATTCTCGGGGGCCCGCTCCGTGGTCAGCCAGATGTGGCGGATCGTCCCCGGCCCTTCGATATCGCAGAGCTGGAAGGTTTCGCCGGGCTTGATGTTACGCGAGGGAGACCCCTTGCGCCCGACCCCCAGATTGCTCGCCGCCCGGCCGCCCTTTCCCGGCTCGCCCGTGGGATTCTCGAACGAAATCGACCGCGAGACCAACCCCGTATCGAGCAGATAGGGCTGGTGGATGACGTCGGGTTGTTGAGCCGCTGCCGCAAGCGCCCAGCCGGCGACCGCGGCAGCGCTCAGTGCGATCACTTTGCCGAAGAACGGGGGTTTCGACGCGAGTTTTCCCATGACGGCTTCTCCAGTCTCGAGAACGACGATATCCGCCGGCTTCGACAACGCCGCGGCCGGCGGGGGTCTCATCGCAGGCCGTCGCGTCTCCAAGCCTTTTGGAGATGGAAAACGCCGGCCGTTGTTCAAGACCATCATGCCGAGCGAAGGGGCGGATTGCAAGCGCCGCGGCGGACCCGACGGAGCGCGTCCCCCCACAGCTCCGAGGTTCGATCCGGCAACGTCAGCCGGCGGCGCATGCGGCGCGGAGACCGGCGTCTGGGGGCTTCGCTCCGCTCCGACCCCGGCCACGCCATCGAGGAAACGGCATTTTTTCAGGGACGGCGGCCCATCCCGATTACGGTCCCAGGGGCAAAGGCCCGTCGCGACTATCGTTTCAGGGACAAAAGCTCATCACCACTACCGTCTGAGGGGCAAAAGCCCATCGGGACTATCGTCGAAAGAACCATTGGCGACTGAAGATCAGGGCGAAAATTGCCGCCAGGAGCACGGTGAGAAACAGCAAGGACTGGTCCGGCTCGATTCCCCAGAGCGCCAAGAGAAGCCAAGGGGCG
>JAAZNR010000929.1 GCA_012798155.1 Thermogutta sp.
CAACCCCAGCGGGATGCGGGTGGGGTCGAGGGAAATCCCCCAGCCGAACAGAAACAGCAAGACCAGCGGCAGCACGAAGGCGATGATCAGGCTGCTGGGATCGCGGAGAATCTGGCGGCCTTCCTTGTCCGCCAGGGCGAGCACGGACCGCGGCCGGATGTGCCGCGATCCGCCCGGTTGCGCCGTGTGCGAGCCAAAGGGCTTCATGAGGCGTGCCCTTCCTTCCCGCCGCCGACCGCCTCCGCCGCAACGGCCTTGCGGTCCTTGGGGTCCTCGTTCTCCGCCCGCTCCAGCAGCGCCAGAAAGGCGTCCTCCAACGTGGGGTGCGGCAAATCCGGGGATTGAACGGCCGTTCGGACGGCGTCGGGCGTATCCATCGCGATCACCCGTCCGCGGTTGATCAGGGCCAGCCGATCGCAGTATTCGGCTTCGTCCATGAAATGGGTGGTGACGATGACGGCCGCCCCTTCCTCCACCAGCCGGTCGATGCGGAGCCAGAACTCGCGTCGCGCCAAGGGGTCCACGCCGCTGGTCGGCTCGTCCAAGAAGACCACCGCCGGCCGGTGCATGACGGCGACCGCCAGGGCCAGCCGCTGCTTGAATCCCAGGGGGAGCAGCCCCGCGTTGCCATCGGCGAACGGGCGAAGCTCCAGCTCTTCCAGGCTGCGCTCGACGGCGTCGGCGAGCCGCGTCCCCCACAAGCCGTACACCCCGCCGAAGAACTCCAGGTTTTGCCGGACGGTGAGGTTGCCGTAGAGGCTAAACTTTTGAGCCATGTATCCGACGTGTCGTCGGGCTTCGGCGCGGGCCTTGCCGAGGTCCACGCCGGCCACGGTGGCCCGGCCCTCCGTCGGCGCCGCCAGCCCGCAAAGCATGCGGAAGGTGGTGCTTTTTCCCGCCCCGTTCGGCCCCAGCAGCCCGAACACCTCGCCCCGCCGCACGCGGAACGAGACGTGATCGACGGCCGTGAAACGGCCGAATCGCTGGACCAGGTTCTCCGCCGCCACCACTTCCTCGTGATGGTCCGCATCATTCGAGCCGTTGCCTCGCAGCGCGATCCGCTCCTTGGGGACGCCGCCCAGGGCGTCGATGAAGGCATCCTCGAAGCGCGGCTCGACGGCGACCATGCCGCTCCCCGCGACCTGCTTTGCGGCGGCGTCGGCGCCCGCCCGAAGCACCACCCGCAGCCGCCGCCCCTGGATGCGGGTATCGACGACCGCGGGGTCCATCAGCCATTCGCGCGTCAGGCGCCGCCGCTCTTGCCCCGGGACCTCCACCAGGAAGGTGCGGCTTTGCACCCTGGCCGTGAACTCCTTGGGCGGACCGAAGAACAGCAGGCGGCCTTGGTACAGCACCAGGACGTGATCGCAGCGCTCGGCCTCGTCGAGATAGGGCGTGCTCCAGACGATGCCCACCCCTTGGTCGCGCTGCTCGCTCACGATCTTCCACAATTCGCGGCGGGAAATGGGATCGACGCCGACGCCCGGCTCGTCCAGCAGCATGACCTTCGGGCGAATCAGCATCGAGCAGGCCAGGCCGAGCTTCTGCTTCATGCCCCCGGAGAGGTTTCCCGCCAACCGCCGCTGGAACGGGGTCAGCCCCGTAAACCCCAAAAGTCGCTCGATGTCCGCCTGCCGCTCCGCCCTGGGGACGCCCCGCAGCCGGGCGTAGAGCAGCAGGTTTTCCAAGACGGTGAGGTCCTCGTACAGGCCGAACTTCTGCGGCATGTAGGCCAGATGGTCGCGAAACTCCAGTCCTTGCCGGGTGTCGCGCCCCAGCACGCTGATCCGCCCCTGCGTGGGAACCAGCAGCCCCGCGGCCAGGCGGAGGAAGGTCGTCTTTCCCGCGCCGTCCGGCCCCACCAACCCCGTGATCGCCCCGGCCGGAATCTCGGCGGTCATGTTTTGCAGGGCGGGTGGCACGGCGGGAGAGAAGCTCTTCGTTACCTGCTCGAATTGGATCACGGCCGACCTCCCGTGCTCGGCGCCGATCCCCGCGGTTCCGCGGAGAAACGCACGGTGACGGGCATTCCCTGCCGCAAGCGCCCCTCGGAGTCCTTCACCAGAATCCGCACGCGGTACACCAATTGGGTCCGCACCTCGCGCGTCTCCACCGTTTTCGGCGTGAATTCCGCCACCGACGAGATGAAGCCCACCTGTCCCGGGAACTCATTTCCGCCGTCCGTCAACACTTCCACCTCCATGCCCGGACGCACGGAGTCCAGGTCGCGCTCGGCGACGTAGGTTCGCACCCAAACCTCGTCTTGCAGGGCGATGGTAAAGACCGGCTCGCCCGCGTTCACGAAGTCGCCCGCCTCGTGGACGCGAACCTGAACCACGCCCGAAGCGGGGGACGCCAGGCGGGTATCAGCCAGTCTGCGGCGGGCATCGGCCAGGGTCGCCTCCGCCTGCCGGGTCAAGGCCCGGCCGCGATCGATGTCCTCCTGCCGCGGCCCCGCCTCCACCAGCCGCTGCGTCGCCATCGCCGCCTGATGGTTGGCCACGGCCTGTTCGTAGGCCGCCCGGGCGTTGTCCAGCGTCTCCTGCGAAACGGCTCCCTTGGGCACCAAACCCGTCGCCCGGCGGAGCGCGATCTCGGCATAGCGGACGGCCACCTCGGCGGCCTCGGTGAGGGATCGGGCCTTCTCGATTTCCTCCGGCCGCGAACCGTTCTCCAGGGCCGCCAGTTCCGCCCGCCTGGCCTCCAGCGCCGCCTCCGCTTGATGCACCGCGTCCACGAACTCCACCTGCTCCAGCTCGGCGAGAAGAAGTTCCGGCCGAACCGAATCGCCCTCGTCCACGTGCAAGCGGGCGATGCGGCCGGGCACCTTGAACCCCAGCCGCGTCTCCCGAATCTCCACGTTCCCGTGCAGCTCCCAGGTTTGGGCGGCGGCCTCCCCCCAGAGACGCGCCCGCCAATCCCCGCCCACGCCCGCCCCGGCCGGGCCGGGCACGCCGTACCGCCGGGCGCTCCACACGCTCAAGCCGACCGCCAACACCGCCGCCACGAGCACAATCACGCGTTTTTTCATGAGACGCGG
>JAAZNR010000930.1 GCA_012798155.1 Thermogutta sp.
CCGGACGAAAGGGTCGCCGAGGAGAGGTTGGGCGTGGCGCGGGTCATCTGCATCGCCAATCAGAAAGGGGGCGTGGGCAAGACCACGACCGCCATCAACTTGGCCGCTTGCTTGGCCAAGTCGGGCTTGCAGACGCTGCTGATCGACCTCGATCCGCAGTGCAACGCCACCTCCGGTCTGGGCAGGCAGCCCGTCTCCCAGCATCCCTTGGTGGGCGGCGTGCCGTTGCACCACGGCGTGCTGGAAACCGGCGTCCCGGCGTTGTTCCTCTTGCCGGGCAGCCGACGTTTCCGCGACGTGGAGGCCCTGGCACGCGACGACGGGACCTACGGCGCCCGGCTGCGAGACCATCTCGAAAGCGGGGCGGCGGGTTTCGACGCCGTGCTGATCGATTGCCCGCCCTCCATCGGACGTCTGACGCGGACCGCCCTGACGGCCTCCCAGGAAGTCCTGATGCCGATCCAGTGCGAGTACTTCGCCATGGAGGGCCTGGCCCAAATGATCGAGGTCATCCGCCAGGTCATGGAAGAACGCGACCGCCGACTCCAATTCGGCGGGATCCTGCTCACCATGCACGATCCCTCGCTGGAGTTGACCTGGGAAGTCGAGGCGGAAGTAAGGGAGTTTTTCGGAGAAATCGTTTACGCCACGGTGATTCCACGGGATGTGGCCTGCGGTGAGGCGCCCAGTCACGGGAAGCCGGTCATCGACTACGCGCCGCGTTCCCGGGGCACTCGGGCCTACGTTGAGCTGTGCATGGAGGTCTTGGAACGTGACTAGAGAAAAACGGCTAGGGCGAGGTTTGGAGGCCTTGTTGGGGCGTGCGGGCGTGCCGGAAGCCGATTTCGACCGCGAAGTCGCCGCGGCCGGCGCGAGCGCCCTCGGCACGCCTGATCCCGACGGGGGCGAGGGTCGGCCGGGGACGGACGTGCGGAACGTCTCGGTATTCGAGATCGGAAAGAATCCCTTCCAGCCGCGACGCGACTTCGATGAGGAGGAGATCGCGCGACTCGCCGACAGTCTGCAACAACACGGTCTGTTGCAGCCGCTGGTGGTCCGCCGCGCTGGGTCCGGCTACCAGTTGATCGCGGGCGAGAGGCGCCTCCGCGCCGCCATCCGAGCGGGCTGGACCGAAGTCCCGGCACGCGTCGTGGACGCCGACGACCGCCAAATGGCGGAATTGGCGATCGTCGAAAACCTCCAGCGGAAGGACCTCAACGCCCTGGAAAAGGCCGACTGCTTCCGACGCTACCTCGAGACCTACGATGTCTCTCAGGAAGAATTGGCCTCGCGACTGGACTTGGATCGGTCCACCATCTCGAACTTCCTGCGCCTGTTGGACTTGCCGCCGCAGGTGCAGCAGGCGTTGCGGGAAAACCGCATCACGCAGGGACACGCCCGGGCGATATTGGGGCTGGAATCGGAAGAGGAGCAAATCCAACTTTGTCGCCTCGCGGAAGCGGAGGGGCTGAGCGTGCGGAAGGTCGAGGCCCTCGTTCAGGAGCGACGCAGGCAAGGAGGTCCGATGCTGTCCGTCGTCGGCCGTGACGGCAGGGCGGCCCCGGTCCGGGCGGTCGGCAACGAGCACGTCGAGGCGTTAGAGCAGGAGTTTCGCGCCGCACTGGGTAGCAAGGTGGTCCTCTCGCACAACGGTCGCGGACGCGGAAAGATCGTGATCCACTTCGGCTCCCATGAGGAGTTCGAACGCATCCGCGCGCACATTTGCGGCCAAGGCGACGTCGCCGGCGACGCCATGTAGCCCCGCCGCGGCCGAGGGTCTGCCGGACGCGGGACGATCCCTGATCGGGAAACTGGAAAGCCCGTCCGAGAGGGCGATTGGCACGGCCCAAAGGCTAATGACCCGAGGGGATACCTCACCCAAAGACTAATGACGCGGGGAATATCTCCTTGGGAAGCGAGCCGCCCCCGACCGGGCGTTGTCCGCCGCGAAACGCCACGTTACGATAAAAAGCTGAAGCAAATGGCAAGACCGGCGGCACGAGCGGTCTCTCATGCGAGGCCGACCCTCCGCGGCCGACCGCCGACCGACGGGGTGCGATGACAGAGAGGCAATGCCGACTCGGGGTGTAGCGCAGCCTGGCTAGCGCATCTGCTTTGGGAGCAGAGGGTCGCCGGTTCGAATCCGGCCACCCCGATTAACCCGATTGAGAGGAATCGCTTGTCGGTATGGGACAGGCGAACTGCTCTTTCTTCGGGACAAGCACTTACGGCGAATCATCGGGACAACCGCGTGCGCCGAACCGGCGCCGCCGGATGCTCCTCCCGCATCCCAACACCCCGCAATGCTTTGCGGCGCCCTGGGATGCGAACCGGGCGGGGGCCGGTGCAGCATTTGGTACAGCGGCATGGCCGGTGGTACGGCAGCACGACGGGAACGCTTGACCGTGCCCGACCACGGAGCGTCGCCGTTACCATCCAGTCACTTTGCCGGCGCACGGGGCCGGGGTGAGGGCCTTTTCTTGGCCGGGCGGGGACTTTCGAACAGCGGCGCGATGTTATCACGATTCCAGCTTTCGTACAGCGCGCGAAGCTCCTCGACCTTCTCCGGGTGTGCCGCGGTCAGGTTTCGGCTCTCGCCGATATCCGTATCGAGCCGGTACAGCTCCGCCGGGCTTTGACCACGCCGCAGCAGCTTCCATTCTCCTCGGCGTACCGCCCAACTAGCTCCGCCTCCGGTTCGCCAAAAGAGCGTGTCGTGCGGCGGCGCGGAGTCCTCGCCCAG
>JAAZNR010000931.1 GCA_012798155.1 Thermogutta sp.
CCTCCGTTTTCCCTTGGAGCCTCCGGCGTAAGCCGGAGGTGTTTCGGCGCCATCCAGCACCCACCACCGGCTTGCGCCGGCGGCTCGCGATTGCGTTGTCGGTAACCCGCAGCCTCGCTCACCGGCAAGGTCAAAGCCGGGTGCCATTTTGGCAGGCCGGCTCTTTTGCCAGGCTCTCCGATCCCGGCATGGGATCGGATATCTATCCGTAAACTGTTGCTCGTTCGTAGCTTACAACGAATCCTGCCCGTTTTGCGAACGCGCGGCGCGCGTTTTGCAACACAAGGTGAACTAGCATCGGAGCGGCGAATGAGGCATCCCGCGTCGTTTTCAACCGGGTACCGCGGCGGTACGGGTCGGCGCATTTCCGGGGGCAAAGGGTTTCCCGAGCCATCAACAACATTTTTGATATGAGGAGTCGCCTCAATGGCTGAAGAAAAAATCATCGGTATCGACCTGGGTACGACCAACTCGGTGGTCGCCGTCATGGAAGGGAAAGAAGTCAAGGTGATTCCCAATCAAGAGGGCAATCGCCTGACCCCCAGCGTGGTGGCTTTCACCGAAAAGGGCGAGGTCCTGGTGGGAGAGCCGGCCAAGCGTCAAGCCATCACCAACCCCAAGCGGACGGTCTACTCGATCAAGCGGTTCATGGGTCGCCGCCGCGAGGAAGTCAAGTCGGAAGAGACGATCGTTCCTTATCAGATCATGGGCGGACCGAGCGACTACGTGAAGGTCAAGGTCGGCGATCGCGAGTACACCCCGCCCGAGATCTCGGCCAAGGTGTTGCAAAAGCTCAAGGAGGCGGCCGAGGCTTACCTGGGGCATCGCGTGAACAAGGCGGTGATCACCGTGCCGGCGTACTTCAACGACGCCCAGCGGCAGGCCACCAAGGACGCAGGTCAGATCGCCGGCCTGGAGGTCGTGCGGATCATCAACGAGCCGACCGCGGCCTCGTTGGCGTACGGCCTGGACAAGAAGACCTCGGAAAAGATCGTGGTCTTCGACCTCGGCGGCGGGACCTTCGACGTCTCGGTGCTGGAGGTGGCGGACGGCGTATTCCGCGTCATCAGCACCAACGGCGATACGCACCTGGGCGGCGACGACTTCGACCGGGCCTTGGTCGATTACGTGGCCGACGAGTTCAAGAAAAGCTACGGCATCGACCTCCGCAAGGATCCCATGGCCTTGCAGCGGCTGCAAGAGGCCTGCGAGAAGGCCAAGAAGGAACTCAGCTCCGTGCAGCAGACGGAGTTGAACCTGCCCTTCATCACGGCCGACGCGAGCGGCCCCAAGCACTTGCAGATGACCATCACGCGGTCGCAATTCGAGCGCTTGGTCGATCATCTGGTGGAACGCTGCCGCCGGCCCGTGGAATTGGCCCTGCAAGACGCCCGGCTCTCCCCCAAGGAGATCGACGAAGTGGTTCTCGTCGGGGGTTCCACGCGGATTCCCAAGGTGCAGGAACTGGTGCGGCAGATGTTCGGCAAGGAGCCGCACAAGGGCGTCAACCCGGACGAGGTCGTGGCGGTAGGCGCCGCCATTCAGGGGGCGGTCCTGGCGGGAGAGGTCAAGGACGTGCTCTTGCTGGACGTTACGCCGCTGTCGTTGGGCATCGAGACCCTGGGCGGCATCATGACCCGCATCGTGGAACGCAACACCACCATTCCCTGCGAGCGGAAGCAGGTCTTCAGCACGGCCGACGACAACCAGACGGCGGTGACCATCAAGGTCTATCAAGGCGAGCGGGAGATGGCGGCCGACAACCGCCTGCTGGGCATGTTCAACCTGGAGGGCATCCCGCCCGCCCCGCGCGGCGTCCCCCAGATCGAAGTCACCTTCGACATCGACGCCAACGGCATCCTGCACGTCTCGGCCAAGGACCTGGGGACCGGCAAGGAGCAGAAGGTCCGC
>JAAZNR010000932.1 GCA_012798155.1 Thermogutta sp.
CCCGCTCACGGGCGGCCTGCAAGGCGGGCAACAGCAGGGCCACCAGGATGCCGATGATCCCGATGACCACCAACATCTCGATCAACGTAAACGCTTTGCGAGGCGTTGAACGTCTCATGTCTTTCTCTCCTAGTTAGGAACTGTCACGCTCGGCCGCCGCCCCGACGATGGGACGGACGGCAGGTCTTTTACGCCAAACGCTTGGGGCACCCCATTGGTCCGGGGGGAGGATGCCGGTTCCCCTCTCGAGCGCCGGTTTTCGGCTTGCTCGTGCCAGCCGTTCGGGCTAGAATTGAAGCAACTCAAGCTTCGTTTCGCTGTGGCGAATTCCTCCTTTCTCGGGATGTCCGTGGGTTTGCGGCGGGGCTGCGGTGGTCGGACCGGCGGCTCCGCCCTTTTTGTTGACCGGCATCCTTGCGCTCTCCGACTGCCCGGCTTGCGGGCCGGTTGGCCGTGCGGCATCCCCTGCCGCCCGGCTGATCGCGGCGCGCCCAGGGCGCGCCCCGCAGGTTGCTTGTTGGATCGAGGCGACACCTCCCTGTCGGCGGTTCACGGCTGCCTCAGTTCGTAGCGGCTCCAAAACTCTTTCTGCGGCAACTCCTCGGCGGAGTCGCTGTAGCCGTTGGCCTGATCGGCGGTGAAGCCGTTGTTCAGTTGTCCGTCGTCGTTGGCGTCCTTGAAGGATTGCACGCTGCCGTCGGCCATGAGGATATTGGCCGACCCGCGGTGGACGGGGGCGAACCCGCGATAGTCCTGCCGGGTGGCGTTCCACAAGGCCCACCACCCGTCCGCGCCCTCCCGCGGCGTCCCCGCTGGGACTGACAGGTACTCCATTTGGGGATCGGTGACCGGTCCGCGGGTAAAGGACAGGACCAGCGGCGTATCGGCGTCGAACTTGCCGAAGGGCCGCTCCAAGTTGGCCGCGGCGCGGCCGTCCCCAAGCAGTGGGATGAACGAGCTGGCCACCGCCCCGGCGGACAGCATGTTGAGGTTGAGCGGGCCGTAGGTGCTGCCGCGTGCCAGCGGGCTGGCCTCGCAACCGGCCCCCGCGCTCGCCAGGTTGCCCGTCGAATCCAGCTTCACTCCCGAGCGGACCAGAAACCACGAGGCCGTGAAGTTGGTGTTGTAATGCTCCTCGTAGATCCGCTCCGCGACCAGCGTATCGCGGAGGTCGGAGGGTGCCGGCTGGGTGCTGATGATCTCCTCGCAGGGGTCGCGCTTGAGGCTGCCGTCGGGGAGCGTCTCGGGCGACTTGCCCTTGTGGTTGACGCCGCAGGTCCAGGTCGCGGGGGAGGCCGGGTCCTCGCCCTGCCAGCTCGTCGCGTCGAGGTTGACCAGATCGTTGTAGGCCTCGCTGAGGACGGCGGGATTGCTGGGGCAGAGGAGCTTTCCCGCGGGCGTCCCGCTGTTGACCAGGTCGGCGACCCAGCCGATGGAGGTCACGCTGCCGTCGCGTTGCCAATCGAAGGCCCCGCTGCACAGCATTCCGCGCTCGGCCTGGGCCAGGGACTGGAGGGCCATGCCGATCTGCCGCAGGTTGCTGGCGCAGGCGGCCTGGCGGCTCGATTCCCGCGCGGCGTTGAGGGCCGGCATGATGATCGCGATGAGGAGCGAGATGATGACGATGACCGTCAACATCTCGACCAGCGTGACGGCCCGCCTGGTC
>JAAZNR010000141.1 GCA_012798155.1 Thermogutta sp.
AACATGAACCGCCAATGAACGCGAATGGACGCGAAGCGGGAATGAACCCGAACCGCCAATCAACGCGAATGAACGCGAACCAACATGAACCGCCAATGAACGCGAATGGACGCGAACCAACATGAACCGCGAATGAACCCCAACCGCCAATCAACGCGAATGAACCCGAACCGCCAATCAACGCGAATGAACGCGAATGGACGCCAATCGCCAATGAACCCGAACCGCCAATGAACGCAAACGGACCCCAACCAACATGAACCGCGAATGAACGCGAATGAACGCGAATGGACGCGAACCGCGAACGGCGAATGGAGTTCCTCGGGTGGCTGGGGTCGGAGCGAAGCGCAGCCCCCAGACGCCCCGGCTCCGCAGCGCCGCCAGGGCCGGCTTACGCCGGTCGCTCATGTGCGCCCTTTCTGCCCGCATTAGGCGATTCCACCGCCGGCCGGGGCCCTTTGCCTTCACCGCCGTCGCAAGAACAAAAAACAAGAAGAAGAAAAAAACCGCGGGGTTGGACGCACCTTGTCCAAGCCCCGGATTATGCTGTGGAAACGGCGGGGCGCGATCGGGCGACCGCGGAAGCAAGTCCCTGTCGGCCGCGGATTGGTTACGAACTCGCCCCGTGCGGCGTACTCAATGGAAGAACGAACCCGATCCTCCCTGCGGCTCAAAGCGAGCAGACCATGCAATCGGAATCCTCCCCCAAGTATCTGGCGCACAGCGCCAACGACGGCGGCCGCGGCGACCCCGAACCGCTGCAAGAACATCTGAATCGCGTGGTGGCGCTGGCGCAACGCTTCGCGGAGGCGTTTTCGTGCGGCGAGCAAGCTCGCGTCACCGCCTTGCTGCATGATGCCGGCAAGTACGGCGATGCGTTTCAAAGGTACATTCGCGGCCAGACGCGACGCGGGGGCAACCACGCCGCGCCGGGCGCGGTGATCGCGGCCCGCCTGTATGGCAAGGCCGGCCTCTTCCCCGCCGTGGCCATCGACGGCCATCACGGAGGCATGGCGTATTTGCCCCCCTCCGCCAAGGATTATTGCAACGACGTCCTTGCATCGTTCCGGAAAACGCCGGCCAAGTTCACGACTACGAATCTCGCCGAGGTGAAGGCGCGGCTGGATCAGGACGGCCTGAGCCTGCCCCCGGCCCTCGGCGGGCTCGCGAGGAGCGGCAAGCCGGTCGCCGACATGCTGGACGCGCGGATGCTGTTCTCGGCCCTGGTGGACGCCGACCACACGGCGACGGAGGGCCACTTCGCGGGCGACGCCCAAACGCCCTATCGTCCCCGGCCCGAGGCCCCGCCCTTGGACCTCGCGCAGGCCTTGCAGGCCTTCCAGGCCCATCTGGAATCCGTCCGCAGCCGACCCGGCAACGCCGATTCGCCCATGCGGGAATTGCGGGAGACGCTGCTCGACGACTGCATCGCGGCCGCCGCGATGCCGACCGGCCTTTTCACGCTCTCCGCCCCGACCGGTTCAGGAAAGACCCTCGCCATGCTGGCCTTCGCCCTGCATCACGCGCGGCATCACGGCCTGCGGCGGATCGTCGTGGTCCTCCCCTTCCTCAACATCATCGATCAGACGGTCCGAGAGTATCGCGAGGTCTTCAGCGAGACGCGGGGCTTCGACCCCGGCGTCATCCAAGAACATCACAGCCTGGCGGAATACGGCCGCGGCGGGGCGGGGCAGGAGTCCGACCGGGATGCCGATCGCCGCCAGGACGACGCCGAGGAACCCGAGAGCACATCCCGCTCGCTGGCCCCCAATTGGGACGCCCCGATCATCGTGACGACCACGGTCCAGTTCTTCGAATCGCTCTTTTCGGCCCGGCCCTCCCGTTGCCGCAAATTGCACCGCCTGGCCAAAAGCGTGATCCTCTTTGACGAGGTCCAGACGCTGCCGCCCAACTTGGCCGTCGCCACGCTGGCGGCGCTGTCGCGGCTGGCGCAGCCGGACGGGCCGTACGGTTCCAGCGTGCTTTTCGCCACGGCCACCCAGCCGGCGTTCGAGACGCTCCGGGATCGCGTGGCGCAATACACCCACCGCGGCTGGGAACCCCGCGAGATCGTCCGCGATCCCAAGCGGCTCTTTTCCGCCGCCGCCGGCCGCGTACGAACCGTGTGGCGGCACGAGACGCCCATCCCCCTGGAAGACCTGGCCCGCGAATTGCGCGGGCACGAACGGGTCATGTGCATCGTCAACCTGCGGCGGCACGCGGCCGACTTGGCGCGACTACTGCAAGACCAAGAGAAAGACGGCCGCGAGGGAAGCGTCCTGCACCTCTCCACGAACATGTGCCCGGAGCACCGGCTGAACGTCTTGCGCAAGGTCAACGAACGCCTCGCCAAAGGCGTCCCCATCCGCCTGGTCGCCACGCAGTGCGTGGAGGCCGGCGTGGACCTGGACTTTCCCGTCGTCTATCGGGCCGTCGCCCCCCTGGAGGCCCTCGTCCAGGCGGCGGGCCGCTGCAATCGTCACGGCGGCGGGGACCCCGGCCGGGTCGTCATCTTCCGCGTCGCCGACGAGCGGAGCGAGTATCCGCCCGGCTATAAGTACCCCGTCGATGTGACCCAAACCCTATTAAAACAGCTCGATATCACCCAAGATGCCCAGGACGGCGGCATACTTTACGACCCCGGCACAATGAGCATTTATTTCGCGTCGCTCTACAAAACCATCGGGCGGGACGAATCAAGGAACTATCCGCGCGACGAGCGCGAGCTTTGGCAGGCGATCGACGCCGGCCGATTCGACGACGTGGAGCGCCATTATCGCTTAATCCCCGACGTTACGATCAACGTGCTTACGCCGTATAACCCTGAAGAAGCGGATAAATTGACGGCGGAACTGGAGAATCCCCCCGATCGCAAGGGAGCCTGGATTCGCGATTGGATTCGCCGCGCGTCCCGGTACGCGGTCTCGATGTTCCGGCCGCCGCGAGGCTCCCCCTTGGTGAATCACTTGCAACCGATCGCCTTTTTCCCCGGAAAATCCGCGGAGGTGGAAGAGAGTACCTGGTTCTCGGCCTTGCCGGGCCTGCCGTACGACGACCTGCTGGGGCTGGTCGTCCCCGATGATGCGAGCAGTTGGCTTGGCTGAACTCCGTTGCAATATCCTCTCTATTAGTACTGCTTTCATATCTATCGCTGCTTTCATATTTTAACTGTCGCTTTCTACACGGGGTCGCGGAGTGAAGGATCAAGGCAGGAGGCGGAATGCAGAAGGCAAAAGGTCGTTCTTTGCACGAAAGCGCGGATTGAAGCTGCCACCTCTGCCTTCTGCCTTGTGCCTTCTGCCTTTTGACTTCTGCCTTTTGACTTGTGATTTTACCCGGAGGTTCCACTCATGGCCGCGGCACGACGTCATACCTTGGAGGTCTGGGGCGATTTCGCCTGCTTCACGCGCCCCGAAATGAAGGTCGAGCGCTACTCCTACCCCTGCCCCACGCCCAGCGCGGCACGGGGGATCTTCGAGGCCGTCTATTTCAAGCCCCAATTCCGCTGGCAGGTGGATCGCATCGAGATCCTTTCCGAGATCGCCTACATCGGGCTGCGGCGGAACGAGACCAAGGAGAAGATCAGCGAGGCCGCCGTCAAGAAGTGGGCCCGGGGCACGGCCGAACCCGAACCGATCCTGGCCGACGGGGACGCCGACGTCACCGGCTCCGCCGGCAAGGGCCGCACGCAGCGGCAGACCACGGCCTTGCGGAACCCCCGCTTCCGCATCACCGCCCACATCGTGCCCCGACCCGGCTACGAAGATCAGCAGGCCGCCTACGACGCCCAATTCCTCCGCCGCGCGTCGCAAGGCAAGTGCTTCTATCAGCCCGCCTTGGGGTGCCGCGAGTTCGCCGCCTTCTTCAAATTGCTGGAGGAGGACGCCGAAGCGCCGCCGCCCCCGCTGGACTACACCGAAGACCTGGGCTGGATGGTCTACGACGTCTTCGACCTCGACCGCGTGAACGACTGCTCGGCCCCCCCCTTCATCACCCTCTTCCGCGCCAAGATCGAGCACGGCGTCTTGGAGGTCCCGCCCTACGACAGCCCGGAAGTCCGCAAACCCGTCATCGCCTGAAGGAGCCTCCCACCATGCTGCACTATCTGGCGGAATATGCCCGCCGCGAGAACTTGAGCGTCGTCCCCGGCCTGAAACCCAAGACCGTCCGTTGGCTCCTCGTCTTCGACACGCAGGGCCGCTTCCTGTCGGTCGTGGACCTGGCGGGCGGGGAAAAGAAATCCAGAGGCCGCGAGTTCCCCGCCTGCCCCGAGTTGCCGGGGGCCTGGTTACTAGGGGGCGGCCGGGCCAACTTCCTCGTCGAGGCCCTCTCCACCCTCGCCCTCTTCACCAAGGAGGACCCCCCCGACGCAAAGTCCGTCCGCAAGCACGATTTTTTCCTCGGCCTCCTGGAGCAGGCAGCCGCCGCCGTCCCGGAGTTCAGTACCGTCGCCCAGGCCCTGCGGTCCCCCGCCGTGCTGGACCAGATTCGCACGGCCCTCCGCGAAGCCAAGGCCAAGCCCACCGATCCCGCCACCGTCGCCCTGGGCCTCCCCGACGGCAAACAGCGCATCCTCGTCGCGGAAGACGCCTGGCACGGGTGGTGGCAGGGCTTCCTGCAATCCATCAATGAGGACCGCGGCGAGCCTGCGGCGGGTAAAGGAAGCCCCCGGCAGCAATCCCGCCGCGGGATGCTCGACCTGCTCACCGCGGAACCCGTCGTGCCGCTCCCCACGCACAACAAGATCGAAAAACTCAGCGATGTGGGCGGCCTCGCCACCGGCGACTCGCTCATCGGGTTCGACAAGGACGCCTACACCTCCTTCGGTCTGGAGCAGGCCGAAAACGCCGCCATGTGCCAGGACAGCGCCAAGACCTACATCACGGCCCTCAACCACATCCTCGCGCACCGCTGCCACCGCTTGACGGCCGTCAAGGTCGGCTTCTGGTACAGCGGCCGCGTCCCCCCCGAACTCGACCCGCAAAACGACTTCGGTTTGAGCGACTTGGGCCCCGCCGCCGAGGACGAGCAGGAAGGCCCGGACGACGCCTCGCGAGCCAATCAAGCGGAGTCCTTCGCCCGCCGCGCCCTCAACGCCATCCGCTCCGGCGAACGGCCCGACCTCAAGGACTATCGCTACTATGCCATCACGATCTCGGGCAACAGCGGGCGGGTCGTGATCCGCGACTTCACGGAGGGTCGATTCGAAGACCTGGCCCGGCACGTCGATCAGTGGCTCGATGACCTGGCCGTCGTCAACCACGAAGGCCGTGTTCAGGATCGTTTTCGATTCACGCAGCTCCTCGCCGCCCCGGTCCGGGAACCCAAGGACGTTTCGGCTCCCCTGGTGACGGCCCTTTGGCGGAGCGCCGTCCGCGGCCTGCCCATCCCCCACACCGTGATGGCCCAGACCCTCCATCGCGTTCGCATCGACTTCATCCAAGGCGAATCCCCCCGCGTCGCCCGCATGGCGTTACTCAAGGCCTTTGTCAATCGTAACGAAAGGTTGCCCAAGATGAATCCCGAACTGAATCCCGTGGAAAATCACCCCGCCTACGTCAGCGGCCGAATCATGGCCCTCCTGGCCGGCATCCAAAAGGCGGCCAATCCCGACGTCGGGGCGGGCGTCGTCCAGCGGTATTACGCCGCGGCCAGCGCCACCCCCGCCCTGGTCCTCGGACGCCTGATCCGCACCGCCCAGATCGCCCACCTGCCCAAGATCGAGCAGGAGGGCCTCCGCCGCTGGTTCGAAAACCAGCTCGCCGAACTCTGGTCGCGACTGCAAACCGCTCCCCCCCGCGTCCTCACGCTGGAGGAGCAAACGCTCTTCGCGATGGGCTACTACCATCAACTGGCCACCCGCGCCAAACCCGCCGAAAACGGCGAGCCGGCCGCGACCCCCGCGGAGTGACGCACCCGCACATGCCCGTTTCCACATCACGAGCCGCTTCCCCTCGCCGCGAGGGCGCGGATTAAAACCACGAACCCTTTTTCCCAATCTCGGAGTCCGAATCATGTCGCAAACCATCCAAAACCGCTACGAGTTCCTGTACCTCTTCGATTGCGAGAACGGCAATCCCAACGGCGATCCCGACGCCGGCAACGCCCCCCGCATCGACCCCGAGGACATGCACGGCCTGGTCTCCGACGTGGCCGTCAAACGCCGCATCCGCAATTACGTGCAGCTCGCCAAGGGCAACGCCATGCCCTACGCGATCTTCATCGAGCACGCCTGCAACTTGAACAAGCACATCACCCGTGCCCATCAAGAGGCCAACGGCCAACTTCCCACTGGCAAGAGCGGCAACAAGGACGCCGTCAACGAGGCCCGCAAATGGATGTGCCGAAACTTCTACGACGTCCGCACGTTCGGGGCCGTGATGTCCACCGGTCCCAACGCCGGCCAGGTCCGCGGACCCGTCCAGGTCACCTTCGCCCGATCCGTCGATCCCGTGCTGCCGCTCGACGTCTCCATCACCCGCATGGCCGTCGCCGAGGACGTCAAAGGCGCCAAGACCTGGCAGGACTATGAAAAATGGGAGGCCGAGCAACAGGAGGACACCCTCCGCACCATGGGCCGCAAGTCGCTCATCGCCTACGGCCTGTACCTCGGCAAGGGCTTCATCTCCGCCCACCTGGCCGAGCAGACCAAGTTTTCCCCGGACGACCTCAAGCTCTTCTTCGAGGCCCTGCTCAACATGTACGACCACGACCGCTCCGCCAGCAAGGGTCGGATGTCGGTCCGCCGCCCGCTCTTCGTCCTCAAGCATGTGGGCACGGACTCCAACCCCGTGCAACGGGCGGCCCAGGCCAAGCTGGGCTGCGCGCCCGCCTACCTCCTGTTCGAGGAAATCGTCCAGGTCTCCCGCAAGGACGGCGTGCAAATCCCCCGCTCCTTCGACGATTACGCGATTACCGTGCACGAGGAGAAAATTCCGCCGGGCACCGAGCTTCTCCGCCTCCCCGAGGACATGGACAAGCTGACCTGACCCCCCCTCGCCCTGCGAGCCGTCGCGTGCCTGGAGTCGGCCTCGGGTGCCTGGAGTCGGCCTCGGGTGGCTGGGGTCGGAGCGTAGCGAAGCCCCCAGTCACCCCCGTGCCTGTCCCAACCATCGTTGCCTCGGGTGGCTGGGGTCGGAGCGAAGCGCAGCCCCCAGTCACCCCCGTGCCTGTGCTAACCATCGTCGTGAGCCGCCGGCGTCAGCCGGCGGTGTCCCCGCCATGTATCCCGAAGACGAACTGATCCCCATCTCCGCCCTCTCGCAGTACACCTACTGCCCCCGCCGCGCCGGCCTGATCTTCGTCGAGCGTCAATGGGCCGACAACGTCTTCACCGTGCAGGGCCGCCACGTCCACGAGCGCGCCCACCAGCCCGCCGACACCCGCTCGGAGGGCCGCCGCGTCGTCCGCGGTCTCTATCTCACTTCCGCCCGGCTCGGCCTCTTCGGCATCGCCGACGTCGTCGAGTTCCCCCACCAAGACCCCGTCACCGACGTTACCATCGTCGAGTACAAACGCGGCAAGCTCACGCCCCGACGCAAGATCGAATACGAGGTCCAGCTCTGCGCCCAGGCCGTTTGCTTGGAGGAGATGCTCAACCTCACCCTGCGGCGGGGATGCCTGTTCTTCGCCCTCTCCCATCGCCGGGTCGAGGTCGAGTTCACCCCCGACCTCCGCCAAGCCGTGGAGTCCGCCGCCCAGCGCATGCACGACATGATGCGGACCGCCCTGGTCCCTCCGCCCCAACTCGGCCCCAAGTGCCGCGGCTGCTCTCTCCGCGCCCTCTGCCTCCCGGAGATCAGCGCCGGTCGCAATGCCGCCGCCTACCTCCGCCGGCTCGTCAACGACGACGCCCCCCAACCGCGCTCGCATTCCAACGGGAATCCCTCATGAAACAACACCTCAACACCCTGTTCGTCTGTACCCAGGGCGCCTACCTCAAAAAGGACGGCCAAGCAGTGGCCGTCCGCGTCGAGGGAAAAACCCACCTCCGCTGCCCCTTCATCAATCTCGGCGGCGTGGTCTGCTTCGGGCGAGTCGCCGTCTCGCCCCCCCTCCTCGGCGCCCTGGCCCAAAACGGCATCTCCGTGGCCTTCCTCTCCGAGTACGGCCGACTCCTCGCCGTCACCCGCGGCTTCACCCCCGGAAACGTCCTCCTCCGCCGCGAACAATACCGCTGGGCCGACAGCCCCGAGCGTTCCGCCGAAGTCGCCCGCGCCTGCGTCCTCGGCAAACTCGCCAACTGCCGCGCCGTCCTCCGCCGCGCCGCCCGCGAACACCGCGACGCCCAGGCCGCCCAGGCCCTCGACGCCGCCGCCCACCGCCTCCAAGAGGCCCTCGACATGCTCCGCCGACCCCTCCCCCTCGATACCGTCCGCGGCATCGAAGGCGCCGCCGGAGCCGACTACTTCGCCGTCTTCTCCCACCTCATCCAAGCCCCCGATAGCCGCTTCGCCTTCACCACCCGCTCCCGCCGCCCTCCCCGCGACCCCGTCAACGCCCTCCTCTCCTTCGCCTACTCCCTCTTGCTCAACGATGTCCGCTCCGCCTGCGAGGCCGCCGGCCTCGATTCCTCCGTCGGCTTTCTCCATCGCGACCGCCCCGGCCGCCCCGGCCTGGCGCTGGACCTCATGGAGGAACTCCGCCCCCTCATCGCCGACCGCGTGGTCCTCAACCTCATCAATCGCCGCCAAGTCCGCCCCCAAGACTTCCAGTGGCAACCCTCCGGCGCCGTCCTCCTCGCCGACAAGGCCCGCCGCGCCCTCCTACAAGTCTTCCAGGAACGCAAAAGCGAGGCCGTCACCCACCCCTTCTTGGGCGAAAAGATGACCCTCGGCCTCGTCCCCCATATCCAGGCCCGGCTCCTCGCCCGCTTCATCCGCGGCGATACCAACGCCTATCCCCCCTGCGTACTCCGCTGACCCCTCGCCCCGCAGGCCCATCATGATGGTTCTTGTCACCTACGACGTCTCCACCAAGGACAAGGCCGGCGTCCGCCGTCTCAGTCGCGTCGCCAAAAAGTGCCTCGACTTCGGCCAACGCGTCCAAAACTCCGTCTTCGAGTGCTCCCTCACCCCCGAGCAGTGGACCACCCTCCGCCGCGACCTCGTCGAGATCATCGACCCCGACCAAGACAGCCTCCGCTTCTATTTCCTCGGCGCCAATTGGAAACACCGCGTGGAGCACGTGGGGGCCAAGCCGTCGATCGATCCGGACGGATTGCTGCTGGCGTGACCGCTCCCGCAAGCTCCGCGCGACGCCGGCCACCCCCCGGACGGGGCGCCGCCGCGGGATCGCGAACCCCTATCGGTAGCGAAAACCCGGCAGTTTCGCGAACGACGGAATTCTCGTATAATACAGTAGTTGCGCATCTCGCTTCGCCTCGCCCCGCCGGTGCGACCGGCATTTTCGGCAGGGTTCGCGAAAACGCCCGCGAAAATGCCGAAACGATGGGCAGTTACGGCGAGGCAGTCGCCCTCCATGCGAGGGCGCGGATTGAAACGATCGACCGGCCCGTGTCTGACTGCATTGCCGCCGTCGCCCTCCATGCGAGGGCGCGGATTGAAACACCGGCGATGTGACGGGTGGTAGTTATAGCGAAGCGTCGCCCTCCATGCGAGGGCGCGGATTGAAACGATT
>JAAZNR010000933.1 GCA_012798155.1 Thermogutta sp.
CGCGCTTCTTGGAATTGCTCTTGATGAGTTGGATGATTCCCGCCACACGAATCATGAAGAACTCATCGAGGTTCGTCGAAACGATGGCCAGGAACTTCAACCGGTCCAACAGCGGCACGTCGCTTGCCAATCCTTCCGCCAATACCCGATGATTGAATTCCAGCCAACTCAATTCGCGATTGAAGAACGGCTCGATCGCTTTTTTCTTGGACATCGTGTCACCCGCCTCCAAGACGGAAATCACTCCATTGCTCGTCGCCGACGCAGGCGAACCGTCAGGACCTTCAGCGGCCTCGCAACTCTGGTATCCACGAACCGCCCGCCACCGCAAGCCGGCGTCCGGGGGGCTTTTCCGCGACCGGCCCGCAGCCCTAAGGCTTTTCCGCGACCGGCCGGCGGCACCAAGGCTTTTCCGGGAGCGGATTCCGGCCTCAAGGCCGATCGCGATCCTCCTTGGATCACTCGACGCGGACTTTCATCCCGTAAACGTCCTCGAACATATCGCTTTTCAAAGCCACGGAGCGCTTTTCCAAAAAGACCTTCGACAAGCCCCGGATCGTGATGAACAGTTCGTCCTCATCATGGCCGAGTTCCACTTGCTCAGCCGACTGGATGTTTCCGCGGGCGAGGGCGTCGGCAACGCGGAGCACCGCAGCCAGCTTGTTCACCACCACGCGGCTCTCACGCGGCAGCGTCGTGTATTCGATGTGAGACGGCTTGGGCGGGCTTCGACGGTGATAGCGCGCGATGTGTGCGATGATCTCCGTCTCCTGCGGCGTCAGCCCGAAAATCTCCGAATTGGCAATGACGTAGTAACTGTGTTTGTGGTGCGCGCTCGGGCTGATGAACCTTCCCACCTCGTGGAGAATGGCCGCGATTTGCAGCAAGAACCGATGGCGGCGCTGCAATCCGTGATCGCTTTGCAAGTAATCGAAAAGCCGAACGGCGATTTCGGAGGAGACGCGGGCGTGTTCGAGGTCCACGCAGTAGCGCGCCGCCATGGCGTACGCGGCGTGGAGGATGCCCTCGCGAATGGATTGATCCTCGGAACCGGTCGTCTCGCGGGCCAATTCGGCCAGCACGCCGTCGCGCATGGAGACCTTGGCCACCAGCAGTCGCGTGGCTTGCGTGCGAGCCAGCAATTCCCAGTACATCAGCAGGGCGGGAACCAGGGTTTCCGCCTCCGCGAAGGTGAGATTGAAGCGGCGGCACAGTTCCTCCGGAGAGTGGCGGATGCACTGCTCGATCAATTGCTCGAAGCGATCCTTGGGCACCTCCAGCAAGTCTTCCGAGTGCGTCGGGCGTCCCGCCTCCCGGGCCGCAAATCGCACGTCTCCGCCCACCGCTACGAATGTGTCGCAGTCCGCCAAGGGCAAGGTGCGAGTGACGGAGGCCGCCTGCATGCGAATATGCTGGCGAAAAAGCTCGCTCAGCCTATCGGCCGGCTCGGAACGCGCGGAGAGCATCTCCAGGAGCCGGACGGAGCCGAATCTGACGCCCACGGAATTCACGATTTCGCCTTCATCGAGGATGGTGAGAATCGTGCTGCCCCCGCCCACGTCCGCCACCAAGGAGTGCCCCTGGTTGACCTCGGACAACTCGCCCACCGCCTCCCGAACGGCGGCCACCGTCAACCGCCCCTCCTCGGCGATACTGATGATCTCGATGTTCAACCCGCAGGCCAGATAGATGCGGTCGAGCACGTTGTCGGCATTGGCGGCCTCGCGCAAGGAGCTGGTGGCCACGGCGCGGACCTTCTCGATCCGGTATTCACGCAATACTCGCACGTAGTCGCGCAGAACTTCCACGGTTGCGCGCATGCATTGAGCGCCGATCCGACCCCGTCGAAACGTATCCTGCCCCAGCCACACCGCGCGCTGGTATCGCTCCAGGACTTCGTAGCGCCCCTCTTCCAGGACTTGGGCCACGACCATGCGAATGGCGTTGGTGCCGATATCGATAACGGCCACCGGCTTCCCTAGCGTGCCCTTCGATCCCGAATGCGGAGAAGAGCCGTTCGTTCGCGAAAAATCATTCATACTGCCGAGAGATGCCTTGGTTCACGGGTTTTCGGGAGGCCATTTACGGCGGCCCGTCCGGTTCGTCTAGCGGCTCCATCGACGGCTCCCGGAACGGCCCCCCAGGGCCGCGAGCCGAAGGCGGGGACGGCCGTCGCACCACTACGCCGGGCAACCCGCCGCGTCGGAATCCTCCATGCGCCTCGGCTCTTTCAAGGCCGCGGCGATTCGGGGCCACAGCGCCGCCACCTTTTCATCGTGCCAGAATGCACAGGCCGCCGCGAACAATTGCCGGCGGCGTTCCCGGCACGATTCCTTCAAAAAGTCGAGCCCCACGACGAATCGCTCTTGATTCATCCAACCCGGAAGCAATTTTTCTCCGGCCTCGAGCCGGCGAACCGCGCCTTCCAATTCCGCCACCCAGACATCGCAGTCGTGAATTTCCCCCAGATAGGACTGCATTTCTCGTACCGCCTCCAATGCCACCTCGAAGTCCGCACCGAGCACCGGAGCACAGATCTCCAGGGTATAGCGAAACTTCTTGGCGGCGATTCGAAACTCGTGATGTCGAGCGATATCCCACTCATCCCGGAGCGAATCGCTGTACTCGAGGAACCGGCCCATCCGCCGAAGGAGGTGCTTTTGGTATCCGGCGGGCGGTGCCTCAAACTCGCCGGCCGTGGTCGCAAGGGTTCGTTTGGCGTCGCTCAACCACTCTCTCATCTCGCGCAGCGTTCCGGTTCGCAAGAAACGCCGCACCGCCTGCCGGATTTGCGGTTGGCAACGACTACGCGCGAGTTCCAAGCCCGCAATCCAGAATACCATCCCGTGACGGATTTCGGGATCGTCACTCTCGCCGAGTCGCCCGAGCATGGCGGCGATTTGGACGTCCGTATCTCTCGCCTTGCCCAGTCCGGAGGCCAAGTCGCGGAGCGCCGACCGCCAACGGTTTGCGCGTTCTTTTCCCAAGATTTTCCGAAAGACCCGGACTCCGGCGCGGAGGCAACGACATGCGACTCGAACTTGATGCACCGATTCCGGGTCCCTTGCCCTCGGCAGACCCCCCAGATGCCGCCGCAAGCGACGAACGTTCCGCCCCAAATAACGCGCGGCGGTGACTACGGAGACGTCAGCGAGCGGTTTCGCTAACATACGACTCCTCCGCGACGACGGTCATCGAGAAAAGAGGGGCTGAAGAAGATTTTGACGGTCGAAAACTTCATCAAGGACCTTCCAGCTCGGACGCTCCCTTCCAGCTTGGACGCTCCCGGGCATTTATTGTAACCTTCGGACGCTGGATTTGCTGCCCGTTACGTTCGCCCATCGAATCATCCACGGTGCTATATTTCGGCCATGTGTCAAGGGGCGGGTGAAGACAATTTCCTCGCCCGCCAACAAGAGGGGGTGGCGATGGCGGCCGTCCACCGTCGTTCTTCTGGAGCATTCGCGAAGGCTGCCGAGGGATCGACTTCACAGGTATGCCCGCCGAAAAGCCGGTCAAATATCGAAGAGGCGTGCCTTGCATGGGGAGCCGGCGCGCAGAATACGGGCAGGCAGAATACGGGCAGAATGGTGCGGGGACACTGCGGGACGTGTAGAGTACTCGACGGCCCTTCAGAGAATCGCCCGGAAGTCGGCCACTCGCAGGACCTCTCGAACCGAAAAAGGCTCGCCGTAATGGGTCCCGACGGTCCAACCCCACATGCGGCCGCGGCACTCGATCTGCTCTTCCAGACCGGCCGTCGCTCCGCCCGGCGAATTGGCCAATTGGCTGCGATAGCATCGCACCGCGGCAAGCTTTCTCTCCCAAAACTCGCTCACGTCCACGACGAAGGACGGCTCGGGAATCTTTCGGATATGGGTGCAGAAATAGTAGATCACCCTTTGCGGGTGGAACGGTTCCCCCGGCAAATCGGTTTTTGTCAGCTTTGCCCAAAACCTGGCCGCCTCGATGAGCTGCGTCGCGGCCGTGTGGTCCGGGTGCGTGTCCTCCCAATACGGGCAAAAGATACAGTCGGCCCGAGTCGTTCGCAAGACGCCGGCGAGTTCGGCCCGTGCTTCGAGCGTGGCCTCGAGCGAGCGGTTTGGAAGCCCCAGATTGGAGCGCCAATCCAGGCCCAAGACCTTGGTGGCGGCTTCGGTCTCTTGCCGGCGAATCTCCTTGCTGCCGAAGGGCGTGGGTTCTCCATCGGTCAAATCCAGGATGCCGACGCGAAGCCCCTCCGCCTTCATCCTCAGAATCGCGCCCCCCATTGCAAACTCCGCGTCGTCCGGATGCGGAGCGATAATCAAAATATCCAGCATGTTGTGAATTACCTGCTCAGCCTTACCGGAAAACGATCGGACGTGGGTTTCAGCCCACCACCAGCACGACCAGCCGCTTAGGGCCGTGAACGCCGAGTATGAGTATTTTTTCGATGTCCGCCGTGCGGCTCGGCCCGGTAATGATGACGAATTCGCCGCGGCGATCCGGCTCCGCGCCCTTGGTCGCCAGCTCGTCCCATGAGGCCGGCAGGTGTTCGCGCAGTTGCGAGACCTCGGCGACCACGATGCACGCGGGGGGGAGATAGCAGGCGAGCCGTTCGCCCGGCCGTTCGCAGACGACGACGCTTGAGCCTGTGTCGGCCAGGAGATAGTCGGCCTGGATGACGGCTAGCGGAATGCCGGCCAGATCGCGTGCAGGGGGATCTTCGGGCAAAATCGTCGTTTCCCAGGGAAGATCGGCCCTGGCGACCACGTCCCGGGCGAGCGGGCGATCCATGACGAGGACGTGATTCCAGCCCGCCGCCTGCGCCAAGTCTCGCAGAATCGCCCCCGCCTCCTCCCACCCGGAGGCCGCGATCGGTTCTCCGTGAACTGCCCGCAACTCCTCGGCAAAGCGGGATTTTAGCTCTTCGGAAGTAGGATTCGTCGTCGGCCAAACGACCGGCACGGGCGGAGGTTCCGGCGAGTTCGATGATCCCAGATTCTCTCGGATCCTTTGCAGAATGAGCGATCGGCTTGTCATGCCGAAACCTCCTCCTTTTTGGGCGAACTCGTTGCGATCCCTGATTTTCCGTTATCGCCGGCGAACTCCTGCCCGCGCCGGCGCCACCAAGCACGGAAGGTGTAGGCCGGGACCTCGGGCAGTTCGCGCCCGCGGGTCCAGGCGCCCAATTGCGCGGGATGCCATGGCAAGAATTTCGCCAAGCGCACGCCCAAGCGTACGGTGCTCATAGCGAGGCGATAGCGGAGCGGCCCTTCCATGGCCCAAGACCATGCCGTCCAAATCAATCGCTCCAAGGGGGATCGAACCGGCGAGGGGCAATTGACCGCTTTGTGCCGCAAGTGAACCAATTGGTGCGGGATATCGATTTTGACGGGGCAGACCTCGCCGCAAGCGCCGCAGAGCGAGGAGGCGAACGGCAGTTTGCCGGCATCCTTCATGCCCACCAAATGCGGCGTGATGATGGCACCGATCGGGCCGGGATAGACCCAACCGTAGGCCCAGCCGCCCGTGCGGCGATACACGGGACAGGTATTGAGGCATGCGCCGCAGCGGATGCAATAGAGGGAACTTCGCGAGGCCGGATCGCGCAGGATATCGGATCGGCCGTTATCCAAGATGATGATGTAAAAGGTCCGACCGGGCGTGGCTCCATGCACAATATGGGTATAGGTCGTCAGTTTTTGCCCGGTACCGCTCCGCGCCAGCAGGTTGAGGAATAGCGGCAGGTAGCGGATGCTGGGAATGACCTTTTCGATGCCCATCACCGCAACGTGCACCGGCGGCGCGGAGATCGAGAGGCCGGCGTTGCCCTCGTTTTCCACAATGCAGATCGATCCGGTGTCGGCGAGCGCACAATTGGCACCGGAAATACCCATATCGGCTCGAAGATACTCTTCCCGGAGGTGCCGCCGCGCAATGTCGGTCAGCTTCTCGTGTTCGCTCGTATACGGCTCTTGCAGTTTCTCGGCGAACAGCCGCCCGACGTCCTCAGCCGACAAGTGGAGAGCCGGCGTCACGATGTGGGTGGGGCGTTGACCCGCCAATTGCACCAAGTATTCGCCGAGGTCGGTCTCCAGGGCGCGCACGCCGACCGCGGCGAGGACGTGATTCAGCTCCATCTCCTCGGTGACCATGGACTTGGATTTGACGACCGTTTTGACCCGGTGCCGCTCGACGATGTCCAAGACATGCCGATTCGCCTCTTCGGCGTCCTTGGCCCAAAGTACGACGGCCCCCCTCGCGGTCGCGTTTCGTTCGAACTCGACCAGAAGCTTGTCCAAATTCAGGATGGAAAACCGTTTGACCGCATGAGCCTCTTCACGCCATTGCTCCCAATAAGGTACCGACAGGCACACTTGCCGGTTCTGCTTGCTGGAACGCTCCGCCGACTCGCAAAGGGCACGCGGACCGCGAGGTTCGGCCAGTCCCTTGTTCTCCTTCCTCAAAAACGGAGCGCCCGAAAGATGAAGGCCTGGCGAAGTCATGAAATCTCGTGCCTCCCATAAATTGCTGGAGCGGTCCTACCCGATCTTACGGTTCGGTTTGGAACCCAATTTTCCCGCGGTCAGCGCTGAACCAAGATTTCGGCAATGTGCATCGGGCGAATGTGTCGCATTTGGGGATTCCTTCTCAGGATGCCTCCCACGTGCATCAGGCAACTGATGTCCAGGGACGTCACCACGTCGGCGCCGCTCTGCAAGATGTTGGCCGCCTTCGTCTCGCCCATGGCGATCGACGTACCCGGCATCTTGACGCTGAAGGTACCGCCGAAGCCGCAACACTCCTCGATGTTCGGCAGCTCACAATACACGAGATCCTTCACGTTTTGCAGAAGAGTCAGGGGTTGATCCAGAATGCCCAATTCGCGGCGACCGTGACAACCGCTATGCATCGTCACCTTGTGAGGAAACCTCGCGCCCAAGTCGGCGACGCCCACGATATTGACCAAGAATTCCGACAGTTCGAAGACGCGGCGGCCGACGGAGACGATCCGATCGTCGGGATCGACCTGCTCGAAGAAAACCCGGCACATCGCCGTGCACGAGCCTGAGGGGCATACGATGTACTGATATGGCCGAAAGACGTCGCAAAAATGCCGCACCACACGCGCCGCCTCCTCCCAATAGCCGGAATTGAAGGCGGGCTGTCCGCAACAGGTCTGGCCTTCCGGAAAAACAACCGGAATACCCAACTTCTTCAAAATGGCGGCGACGGCCTCCGCAATCTGGGGAAAGAACTGGTCGATGTAGCAGGGGATGAATAGCGCCGCTTTCTCGCCCCGGCTATAGGTAGGGTACTTGCCGTCGGGCAACCCGTTTTTCAGGTGAATCATGACCAAAGCCACTCCTAACGGATTGGGGTACTTCCCGGACCGTCGCCGCGATCGCCGTTTCGGGGAAGAGCCGATGCTCGATTCGCCGGTTTGCCGAAGCAGTCGGACAACTTCCGAATTTTAACCCTCCCGGCGCGCCCTCGCCACAGCCTTCGACTCGAGGAATCCGCCTTCCAGCGCGAGTTTGCCGACGTTATAACATGCCATCCTTACAACCCGCCATTCTCCGCTTTGCGATCATACATCGAGGCCGCAGAAGACCATCGCGGTTCGACATTCCCGTATCTCCGGCGCGAACTGCCTTCGGTGACCGCGGTTGGCTTCGTGAAGAATTCAGACCCGTCAGGCCCGCCCGACCGGCGCGAGAACCACCTCGGCGAAGCAGGCCGGGGCTTTTGGAGCCGGCGGAGTACGGCTACACTTTACCTTATAGACGGCTACACTTTACCTTATAGTACGTATGGTATCGGCCAAGGGATCAGGGGTATTGCCATTCACGGCATCGCCGATTCTCATCCATTCCGCGAGCAGGACTTCACCATGGACGCCATCCAGGCCATTTTGACGCGAAGGAGCATTCGCCGATTCGAGGAGCGCGGTTTGCCGCCGGACGCGATCGACCGACTCTTGGAGGCGGCCATGGCCGCCCCGAGCGCCAGAAATGCCCAACCGTGGCATTTCATCGTCATCGATGAGCGTTCCATTCTGCTTGAAATTGCGGGCCGCTTTCCCAACGCGGAGCCTGCCCGGTACGCTCCCGTGGGGATCCTCGTCTGCGGCGACTCGACCCTGGAATTGTCGAAAGGCTATTGGATCATCGACTGCGCCGCAGCGGCGCAAAACATGCTGCTGGCGGCTCATGCCATGGGATTAGGCGGCTTGTGGACCGGTGTTTATCCGCGCGAACAACGTGTCGAGGGGCTACGGGAACTGCTGGGCATTCCCGAGCATGTGATGCCGCATAGCCTGTTGTTGTTCGGTTATCCCGCGGAAACCCCGCCCGAGGTTCGCCGCTACCATCCCGATCGCATTCACAGGAACCGTTGGTGACGGGGCCCTGCATCGCGACAACGGAATTACGATGCGACGGCATTCCGACCGTGCCCGGAGTTCAGGTACTTCCCGGAACGGCCCCGCGACTCTTTTGCGAAGCATATCGAGGTCGTTCGGAGAAGGTTTCGCTTGCAGCTTGCAGCTCGCAGCAAACTCTTGACGCGGTCATCGTGGCTTCGTTTCCAAGACGCACGTCTCCGTGGGAAGGATTGACGTGCGATCACGGCAACGGGCATCGTGTTCGATGAAAAGCATTCGGTAGCCTGAGTCTCGTACCATGGAATCCGGTTCCGAGCTTTCCGTCCCGGCTACGCTCCCCGGCTCGGGCGAAACCGTGAGAATCCGCGCGGATTGCGGACGCATCGTCGCGGTGGAAGAGTGCGAAACAGCGCGGGGGCGTCCCGGCGAGGTCCCGGACGTGGATTCCCTGGGCAAGGAACCGGCGGGACCTTTCGGCGGCCGTGCCCTGTTTGTTTCGGGCGGTTTCTTCGATATTCAGGTCAACGGCTACGGCGGTCGGGAGTTCAGCTCGCCGCGACTGAGCGTAGAGGATGTTTTTCGAATCGCGGAGTCGCTTTGGCGGTTCGGTACCACGCGATTCCTGCCGACGTTGACGACGCAATCCCACGACGTTCTCGTTCACGGATGCCGCACCCTGGGCGAGGCGGTCGCGCGGGATTCCCGCCTTCGAGCACGCATCCCCGGCCTGCACCTGGAAGGGCCGTATATCAGCCCGCAGGACGGCCCCCGCGGCGCTCACCCGTTGCCGCACGTTCGTGCGCCCGATTGGGACGAGTTTGCCCGACTGCAAGACGCCGCGGACGGAAACATCCGCCTGATTACGCTCTCGCCCGAGTACGAGAACGCGCCGGAGTTCGTTCGGCGGGCTGTGAAGACGGGCGTCGTGGTCGGCATCGGTCATACGGCCGCCGACGGAGATCAGATCGCGCGGGCCGTCGATGCCGGGGCCGCCTTGAGCACCCACCTGGGCAACGGCGCGCATCCGGTGCTTCCCCGGCATCCCAACTACCTCTGGGATCAGCTCGCGGAGGACCGGCTGCGGGCCAGCTTGATTGTGGACGGCCGGCACTTGCCGCCCGCCTTCGTGAAGGTCGCGGTGCGGGCAAAATCGCCCAAGAAGTGCATCTTGATCAGCGATCTATCGGGCATGGCGGGACTGCCCCCCGGACG
>JAAZNR010000934.1 GCA_012798155.1 Thermogutta sp.
CGCGCAGCGCCTCCGCGACGGCCTGCCCGAGACGCTGCCGGAGTGGATCCTTGCGAACGGCCTGACCCACTTGAAGATCAAGCTCAACGGCGACGATCTGGATTGGGACGTGCAGCGCGTGGTGGCCGTGGATCGCGTCACCGCGGAAACGCAGGCACAACGGGGCTGCGACCGGTGGTTCTACTCGGCCGATTTCAACGAACGTTGCCGTTCCGTGGAGTACGTCCTGGAGTTCATGGCCAAGGTTCGGGAACGATCGCCGTGGGGATTCGAGCGGCTGCAATACATCGAACAACCGACGCACCGCGATTTGCGCGCCCACATGGAGAACAAAATGCACCGGGCGGCGGCGATCAAGCCGGTGGTCATCGACGAATCGCTGGTGGACTACGAGAGTCTGCTGCTCAGCCGCGAATTGGGTTATTCGGGCGTGGCCTTGAAGGCGTGCAAAGGGCACACGGAAGCCCTGTTGATGGGGGCGGCGGCGCAGAAGTTCCGCCTCTTCCTGTGCGTGCAAGACCTGACGTGCCCCGGCTACTCGTGCCTGCACTCGGCCTCCCTAGCGGCACGCATCCCCACGGTGGCCGCCGTCGAGGGCAATGCCCGGCAGTACTGCCCGGCGGCCAACCGCGGATGGGACGATGCCTATCCTACCATGTTTCGCATTCACGACGGCACGGTGGGCACGGGTGTTCTGACCGGACCGGGGCTGGGCTTCGAGCCGATCTCCGGCGACTTCCGCTGAGACCGGGCGGCCGGCCCAGGACGCCCGCGAGGTCGCTCGGCCGACGATTCGACCGCAAACAAAACAAACGGTCATTCCGCCTCAGACCGCCGCGCAGGCGGCGGGAACCGGCGCCAATCCCACTTCCAGCGCAAGCGGTCCCCAGTCCGTTTGGAAGGCGATGCAGATCGGCGTTACATGGGAAGGAAAGTGGACTTCGTGGTCTTTCCCCGTGATGACGTTGGGAAGACTAACGGCCAGTTCGTAGACTTCCAATTGGGCTTTCGCCCCGCCGGCCACCATGTTGGTCAACTCGCCCACGGCGTCGAGGACGTCGGCGTCGATCTCCGTCATCTCCGCCAAGAGCAAGGTGGACGCGGCCTTGAGCGCCACCTCTCGCGAGAGGCTCAAAATGACCGTCCCCACGGCCTTGCCGGTCAATCCGATCACGCCGCTGATTTCATGCGACGAGCGCCGATTCTCCTTGAGGCTCAGTTCCCCCCGCCTGACACGGCAGCTCAGCATGGTTTGAAACGTGTTGCTCAGCGAAGCGATGAAGGGATTGATCAATTCGGCTCGCATGGGCGGAATGCTCCACGATATCGCGCGTGTCGGAGGGCCTGTTGCCCGCACCGTGGGCGCCGATTCCCCGGCGGCGGAGCCGCTCGACGGCGGAGGTGCTCTGCGCCTCATCCAACGTGTCGTCCCAGCCCCCCATTTGACGGCCAGGCCGAAACAACCACTAGGCCGTTCAGCCGCGGATCCCGCTTGCGATTGGAAACCGTGCGGCGCGCCCCGATTCTCCGCAAGCCTAGGTTTCTCTCGCCGGGGAGTCAAAGCCCAGCTCATTACGGGTGAGATTCTCGGCCGGGCGGGTGTGCGTGGAATCGTCAGAATTCGCGCAAACCAACCGTTCGAAGATCGGTCGGCAGGCAGGACTCACTACCTCAGCCCGTCTCGTCGAAATCTCCCGCCCAAACGGCCGAGTAGGCATCGGATTCGAACAGTTCCACCCGCAGGCCGGCCACTCGCGTTTGGGGGAAGTCCGGAGCCTGCCGGAGGGCGGCACGAACGGTCTCGCCCAAATACGCGACCAGATGTTCGGCCGTGGTGTTGGGCACGGGCAGGAAGCAGCAATCCTCACGGGGCAGGCATCTCCGCTTTCCG
>JAAZNR010000935.1 GCA_012798155.1 Thermogutta sp.
CCGGCTACGGTCGCAACTCCGGATTGCTCTCACGCTCGCTGATAGTCGCAACGCAAAGCCGCGATGCTGGGCGAAACGGAGCAGCGACGCCGGCCCGCCGATTCCTCGAACGAAGTCGGCCAAGGTGCACGGCGGGGATATTAGCGAAGAGCCGGAGGAAAAGGCAAGACTGATTGGTGATGAGCGAAGCGGCGTCCCGTGAAGCCGCGGCGCGGCCGCTGGACCGAAACGGCGTTCAAGAAATGAAAGACGACCGGAGGTATCCGGCCGTCTTGAAACGTACTCGTTTTCTTGCAGCCGCCGCGCCCCGCATTGAGCGCTGCGCGCGGCCCGGATTCGGCGCTTCGCTCACGGGCTGACCGGCTCTTCCTCGTCGTCGTCCGCGGCGATCGCGACGGGCACCGCAATCGCGGTAGCGATCACCCCGCCCACCACCCAAGGATTCTGCATCCACGTGCGGAGTCGCGGGAGCATCTGGCCGCGGGCCAGGTCCTGGCCGGAGACCAGCAGGGCGCCCTTCTGGGCCGACGGCGGGGCCGTTCGAGCCGCCCACAGCCGGAACATGCCCGAACCGTTCGCGGCGTTGACCTGGTACAAACCGCCCTTCAGACCTTGGAAGGCGAAGTACCCGTCCTGATTGGTCTTCGCCGTGCCCAACTGCTGCTTACCGTCGTTGATGCGGACCGCCGCGCCCGCCAGCGGGGCCCCTTGCGGGTTGACCACCTGGCCCAAGAGGACGCCGTCCCCTTGCAGGGCCACATCCACGATCACCGGCTTGGCCGGGCTTGCCGCTCCCTCCGCCCGAGCCGCCGCGCTCGAACCCAAACTCAGCCCGACGGCCATCGCGCCCAACGCAAACATCGAAACCAGCTTTTTCATGACGGCTTCCATCTCCTTCTCGAGTGCCGAAAGAACAGCGCCCTGGGTCTTCCTGACGCACAGACCTTGACGAACAGCGCCGCCGACCCCCTTGCGACGGGGACTGCGGTCTTGATTCACTTATCGGCGCCAAGTCGCCGTAAATGCAGTCAAAAGCCGCACAGCCGCCATTTTTGTCGCGTTCCGCCCACGATAGGCGACATCGCCGCTGGGACCGCTTGCGGGATGTCATTCGTAGGGCTGGCGCGACGACGATCACCGCCCCCAACTCGAGAAATGCCGTTTGTAGGCCGTCTTGAGACGGGGGATGCGGGCGGACAATCGCCCGCCCAGACTGCCGGGAATCCCGCCCTGACGGATCACGGACAGGTAATCCACCAGAGCATCTCGGGCCTCGGGCGGACCGTGCAGCATGAAATGCACCCACGACCACGCATTGCGGTAGTCGGCCTCGGTCATGGACGCCATGGACCGCAACCCCTCCAGCCCCTCCAGCGACGGCACGTAGCCGAGGCGGGACCGCCAACGGACGGCCGCCAGGTAGGGGCTTCCCCCGGCACGCCGGAGCGGTTCGACCTCGAAATACTCGGCCAACCCCTCGTCCAGCCACAGCGGGACCATGGGCAGGGCGGAGTGCAGCAGGGCATGCGTGCACTCATGGCGGAGGTCCGTCGCCAGCTCCGGGCTGAGGTACGCCGCCACCATCGCCCGATCACCCCGTTGCACGTACAACGCCCGGCGATAGGGGACCTCGGGAAACGCCCGCTTCACGTACTCCGCGTATTCCCGGGCGTCGGCAAAGAGATAGACATCGACCGCCCGCGGCGACGCTTCCAAACCCAGGTACGCGGCGATGTCCTTGCTCAACCCGTCCAAATCCCCCAAGAGCGGCGCGATGCGATCGGCGGGAAAGCGGCAGAATACGCGGAATCCGGAGACCTCGCGGGCATCGATCCAGACGGGTGCGGGCGGACTATTCCCCAGCGCCCCGGCAAGGGGCATCAAAAGCAGCAGGTTCGATAGCACTGCCGGCAAGGCTTTCATGATCGGCCCCCGCGACCGGCACCAAGATTCGGCGGCGTTGGAGGTTGCCGCACCCCGACCTGCCCGAGCCATTCGATCAGCGCGCGACCGGCACCAAGAGCCGGTGAGATTCGAGATTGCCCGATGCCGGCCGTTCATCCCGCCAACTTTCGAAACCATCGCCCCAGGATTCCCCCGCCGGTCGGCGCCGGTAGTTCCAGCGCGGCGGCCGATCGCCCCTGCATGATCCGCCACGGATTGCGGCGGAATAGGATTTCGGCGGTCTCCCCATCGCATTCCTCCGCGATCCTCCGATAGGCCGCTTGCAGATCGGGTCCGCGGCGTTTCTCTCCATGGGCGTCGCTCGCGACCAGATGCACCATCCCCTGGCGAATCAGTTGCAGGGTGAATGCCTGGACTTCCCGGCCGAACCCTCCGTTCAGGCTCGCCCCCGTGACTTGGACCAGGCATCCCGCCTCGACGAGCCGGGCCAGGCGTTGGGGATGGCGTTGCAAGGCGGCGTTTCGCTCCGGATGGGCAAGAATGCCGATCACGCCCATGCCGCCGAGCCTCGCTAGCAGGCCCTCCAGGGGCAGATACAGGTCGTGCGGCAACTCCAGCAACACGTAGCGCCGCGCGTCGGCCAGCGTCAGCACCTCGCCGGCTTCGATCCGCCGCGGCAAGTCCTCCTCCACGCGGACCTCCCCCCCGGCGATCAGTTGCAGGGGGATGCCGGCCGTCCGCAAGCGATGCCGGGCCTCTTCCAGCCGCTCCAGGATGGCATGTGCCGCATTGCCCGCGTATTGTCCCAACTGGTGCGGTGTGGCGGCCATCACGGCGACGCCCTGCCGGCAGGCGGCCCGCGCCATGGCCAAGGTCTCGTCCCACGATCGCGAACCGTCGTCCAGGCCCGGCAAGATATGGCTGTGGAGATCGACCAGGCCCGGCGGAATGTCCTCCCGCCCCGGAGTCCCCGATTCCCTCAAACGCCGAATCATGCGAGCGGATTCCTTTCGCGAACCTCGACGCGGCAAGCCGCGATCGCAGGAGAGGCAGCCCCTGCGGCCGCCATGCAACGGTGCATTTAGCCCAAGAGCCGGTAACCCAATAGCTGCCGGCGGGCGAATCGCAGCGGACTCGGCTTCTGCCGCCTCCTTGCAACGGTTCGGCATCCTAGCGACCCCATGGGAGCGGGGTCAAGGGCGTCTCCGGGCAGGGAACGTCGTCTCCCCGCGCCGGCGAGCCGGCGGTGGAAGCACTGCGAAAACGGTCCGGCTGGGGGCTGCGCTCCGCTCCGACCCCAGCCACCCGGCCGGTGGCGGAAGCTGGGTAGCGCCGAAACACCTCCGGCTTACGCCGGAGGCTCCAAGGGAAAAACGGATGGTAAATTCCGGAGCCGCCAGCGTAAGCTGGTGGTGGATGCAGCGCGAAAACTGGCTGTCTGGGGGCTTCGCTCCGCTCCGACCCCAGGCACCCGGCCCCGCGGTGGAAGCTGGGTAGCGCCGAAACACCTCCGGCTTACGCCGGAGGCTCCAAGGGGAAAACGGATGGTGAATTCCCGAGCCACCAGCGTAAGCTGGTGGTGGATGCAGCGCGAAAACTGGCTGTCTGGGGGCTGCGCTCCGCTCCGACCCCAGCCACCCGGCCGACTCTACATCGCTGCGACCCCAGCCACCCGGGTGGTGCGACCCCAGGCGGCCTGCTGCGACCCGGCACGCTTGTTCGGGATTGACCGGCGGCAGGCGTCTTGATATACCGTCTCGCCGCCCGGCCGGATTGCGCGCCCGCGGGACCGATCAGCCTTTCCGATGCCGGTGCCCCGGCGGATCGGTAGGCCGTCGGATCACCGCCGCAGGGGAGCGGCGCCGACCGAAGAACGATTCGCGCCCCTTGCCCAGCGAGACACCCGATGGAGATTCGCCGCGCCCTGTGGATTTGCGGTCTTGCCGTCCTCGCGGCAAGCAGCGGGTGCGCGGCGGTCCGCCATACTCGAGTGCAAGACCTCTCGCGATTCCCCATCCTTTCGCGGATACGGGTGGTCACCTGGGCGGACTTGCCGGTCTCCGATCGCAC
>JAAZNR010000936.1 GCA_012798155.1 Thermogutta sp.
CGCGCCGCTCGAGAAACGGCCGTTCGTGCTCCAGCATCCACCGCGCGTAATGCAGCAGGGATCGAGCGACGTAGGCGTAGGCCTCGTCGCATTGATCCCAAGCGTCCTTGAGTTGCAGGTAGCGGGCCGCGATCTCGAAATACATCGTATATGACCAGCGCCGCTCGGCATCGCGGAGCCGGCGTGCTTCGATGTCATCCGCGGGATGCACGGTGCGGCGGAACAAGCGTTCCGCGAAATCGAGATAACGCCGCTCTCCGGAGATCAGCCACCCGTCGAGCAGGGCGTTGATGCTGTTGGCGGCGGCGCGTCCCGGGCCGTGATAGTCGGCCTCGCTGGTGGCCGTGGCCGCCCCCGTCGGGCCGGCATCGATGAAGAAAAACGGCGTCCGTCCCCCGTCCTCCATGGCAATCACCCAATCGGCGAGGGAGAGCACGGTCTCCTTGGCGTCATCGTCGCCGAAGAGAAAGTGGTACATCAAGAGGCCGGTCGTGTAGTTGTGCTCGGAGCTGGGGCCGCCGCCGTAGCCGGAGTGCGTTGCGTTCCTCCGCGAAAATGCGCGATGCGTGCAGGTGTGCGCCGTGCGATAGTGATCGGTCAGCCAAAACAACCCGCCGTTGAAGGGCGCGCGGTCGCGGTCCGTGCGATAGACGTCGATGTCCGTCACGTGCCGCGCCAGGGGATGCAGGATCGCGTCCCAATCCGCGGATCGGCCGCACAGCCGCTGGAGCACCGCGCCCAGCAACAGATCGAACTGATTGTTGTAATGCGCGACGTGAGGCGCATCGCCGCGATAATACCGGGCTTCGTGATCGGCATAGACATCGCCGAAATGCCGCCAACCGTACTCATCTACTTTTTCGCGATTCGTCAAGAGGCCGTTTTCGCCGCACAATGCCGCTCGGGCGAAATCCGCGACGGGCAGGGACGCATAAATGCCCGGCGAGACCGCCGCGTCGCCGATCTCCACGGCCGAGGACGGCGCCCATCCGCTCAGCGCTTGCAGGGGAAACAGCAGGGCATCCGCCGCGTTCGGCGCCTCCTGATCGCCCGCCTGCGTCTCGGCGGCGGCTGCATCCCATCGCAAGCACACCGTTGTCGTGACTTGCTCGCCGCCCTGAAGCTCATGGAAATCGTCCCATTCGCCGGGCAAAATCCCCACGGCGATCTCGTCGGCGGAAATCCGGAGGGCTTTGGGAAAGCGCTGCCAGAACTCGGGTATCGCCGCCACCAGCCAACCGCTGGAGGTCCTCAAACCGGCAATCGGTTCCGCCCGGGAACCATCGAGCCTGCCGTTCGGCAGGTCCGCGCGGAAGCCGCGGAAACGGCAGGGGACTCGGCCTTGGGCGTTGACGTGGTTGTAACTTCGCCAGTTTTCGCCGCCGCTGGAATCTTGATAGATCACGAGGTCGGGGCCGCCGACGCGATTGCGCGGGCCGCATGGTCTCGCGCCGGCCAAAAATTCTCCGCCAAGGACGTGCACGGCGCCGCCGTCCCGAATCCGCCCTGCCCAAGCTCGTGCCGGCTCCGGGGGACGAATGCGGAGCGTGAAGTCCTCGAGCAGGATCGAGCCGGGATCGCCGAGGTCCCAGCACCCGCCGCGATGCCGCGCCCGGCCGCGGTTACGCAACGTCAAGCGAATCCGCGCCAGGTCCGCGGTCGGATAGAACTCCCAGGTCATCCGCCACACGAGGTCGCGGCGAACGCGCGACGACCACGGCCGGAAAGCCGTGGTAAAGCTCCCTTCCCACCGCTCGATGAAAACGATCGGGCCGCAAAGCCGCTCGATTTGCCGGACCCCGGCCGGTCGAAACGTGCGCCCGGAGCCGGCCCGAGCGTCCCATGTCAGGGACAGGCCTTGCGCGGATCGAGCTTGTCCGGTCGGCCGGAAATCCCAGCCGCCGCGGCCGTCCCATGCTAGCAATCCGCGGTCGTCGGCGATGACCGACCCCGGCGAGTGCCCGGTCTGGACGCCTTCCTCGAGCCGGCAGGTCCATTCCCGGCCGTCGCCCACCGGCGATGCGGGAGGAAGGACTGCGTCGATCAGGACCCACCGTGCCGAGCCGTCGGGCCATCGGGCGGTGACCCGTGCCTGGGCCGCCGACTCGCCGCCGCCGGGCGAGATCAACCGCGCGGCCGGCGATCGCAGCTCTCCCCGCGGCAAGGGCACGCCGAAACGTACCGGCTCCGCGGCCTCCAAGCGACCTTGAAGGGCTGTGGGGGCGTCGGGCGTGCGGACGAATTGCACGGGCAAGTCAAGCATCCGGCCCGGCGTCTCCTCTCACGGAATCCGCGCGGTCGGCTTCCGGCGGCCAGTCCTGCGGGGCGGTGCGAATGACCCGGGCGGGGACGCCCACCGCCACGCTCTTCTCGGGAATCGGTTCCACGACGACCGCTCCGGCACCGATCACGCCGTCCTTGCCCACCGAGGCCATCACCACCGCTCGTTCGCCGATCCAAGCGTTCTCGCCGATGACGATCCGCTCATGAACCTGGTCGGCGTGCTTGCGGTCTCCGCCCGCGGGGTCGAGCGGGTGCTGGCGCCGCCCGCTGGGGATGGAAACGCCGGAGGCGATGAGGGCGTTCCGCCGCACGATCACGTCGCCCAGCACGCAGTAGGCGCCGATGTACGCGCCGTCCTCGATCTCGGCGGTATCGCGGGAAAAGATCGTGCCGAAGCCGATCTCGCCGTCCCGGCCGCAGCGGGCCAACGTCCAGCGATAAAAGGCCCAGCGGAGGTAGCAGCCGCACACTCCCGGCAAGAGCGCGAAAAGCTGCGACCAGCCGGCGAACGCCCGCTGCCGACCGAGGAACAGGCCGCTCAGGCGACAGGCCGCGACGCAAGGCGTCACGGCGATGCACGCGACCCCCCGCAGCAATCGCTTGCAGAGACGTGCTGCGCTCATGGGGGCATTCCCTTGAGGCGGTAGTAAACACGACGGATGCCGCTCACGCCGCCGCGGGGCAGATACGTGACGCCCCAAAGCAAGAGCGAGCGAAAGCGAAACTGCCGGCGGAGGGAACGTCGAAAGGCATCCCGGGCCTCTGCCGCTTCGTGAAAGTCCAGATGGAAGGAGCCTAGCAGAGCGTACAGCTCCGCCATCCGCTTTCGCATGGCGCGGCGCGTGGCGGGCGACTCGCCGCGCAGCACCCGCTCCAGCATGGCCGTCTGTTCTCGCAACATCCCGCGGCGGTCGCTGGTGCCCTGGGCCGCATGGATGCGAAACACGGTCATCGGCTCGGCGATATAGGCGAACTCGCAAACCGCGGCGAACCGCAGCCACAAATCGTAGTCCTGTACCGTGTTTCCCCGAATCTCCAGACTGCACAGTCCGGTCCGC
>JAAZNR010000937.1 GCA_012798155.1 Thermogutta sp.
CCTTGGTCGCGGAATAAGCGGCGAACCACGGCCGGCCCGTCCGCCGCCTCGCCGGGAGACGCCGAGAGGTCCGAGAAGACGACGCCGCCGACGGCCGCCACGGTAAGACACGCGAACGTCAGCCCGCGCTTCGTCCAACCTCTTCGGCCGGAGCCAAACCTGCCAATTCTTCCTTCGGTTTTCTCCCGGCGATCATGGTGCTTTCTGAACGGCAACATCTTTCGCGTCTCCTTGGACCGTAGCCGATCGCGCCCCTGTGCCCGGTCTGTCATTGCAACGCGGAGGCGCAGAGACTGTTTTTGAAACGCAGAGGGCGCAGAGGACGCGGAGAAAGAAGAATTGATAGGCCGCAACTCTGCGTTCTCTCCGTCTCTCCGTCGCTGCGTTCCCATCCTTTCCTTCCGCGTAGCCGTCCCTGAGCCGTTGCAAACCCCAAAAGGTACCCGACCAATTCGCACCTGAAGCAGGCAGTCCCTTCCATGCAGGCTTCCCCGCAGGCATCGGGGCGGTCCTCGTGAACGGTTGCCTTGGGCCGCCCCGCAGTTCACGAACCCGTTCTATCGCCCGACTTCCTCGAGCCGCACTTTGACGACCAGTCGATGATCGGCCTCCAGCCGCAGCGGCCGCGAAAACTCCAAGACCAATCGACCGCCGGCGGCGGAAGACGTCACGGGCGTCTCCTGCTCGTCCACGGCGGCGTGCACGGCGGCGACGCGAGTACCGGGCGGCAACCCCGCGACAAAACGATTGACGTCCAGAGAACCGTAACGCAGCTCGATCCGGCAGGTCAACTCTCCCTCTTTCCGGGATTGCCGATAGAGTCCCCAGCCCTGCGGCGCCGTAAAAAAGGATGCGTGATCGTCGGGCCGCCAGACCGGCAGGAATCCGATCGTCTTCGCGGGACCGTCCACGATCGCGCCTTGGCAGGCCGTCAGTAGAGACCACGAACTCATGGCCCGGGCATAGAACTTGCCGCATTCGTCGTCCCCGAAGGGATTGCCTGAATAACCCCAACTCGTGTAATTCCCCGGCGACAGGCCTTGCCGCAATCGACCGTCGTATCGCAGGGCGATCGCCCGCGCCACGGTGAAGCCTTCCTTCAGGAGGCCGCTCCGGACCATGGCGGCGGCGGCCGCATATTCGAAACCGCTCATGACCTCGCTTGCATATTGGATGGGCTTTGCCGGGCGAGCGGTTCCCGCCGGCCACACGAACATTTGCGTCCCCGCGTCCTCGTCGGCCACGAACTTTCTCGGGCGTTGCGGCAAACCCTCCATGCGCCCCCGAAAATTGAAGAGGAAAAGATGGCTCAGCGCCGTCCGGACGTGCTCCTCGGGATACACCGCTCCCAAATCCAACTGCCAGGCCCACCATTGGCCCAGGACTTGGTCGATGCCGCAGCCGTCACCGTAGTCCTGATACGGCGTCGCTTCCGGAATCTGGATATAATAGCGGCCGTTGAACAAGGTTCGATCCTGCTCCGCGGCCCCCGCGAGGAATATCCGCCGGTAACGCTCGGCGGAATCGCCGTCGGCTACCAAACGGGCCATTTCCTCCGCGGCGCGCAAGGCCGCCAGATACAGGCTGCCCAACCACGAGGAGCTGCCGCCCAATTCGCCGTCCAGGGTGTTCCACTGCGGACCGGAAGGCACCCCGTTTTCGTCCGAATCCCAGCGGTGAATCAAGTAGTCCATGGCGGCCTTGATATGGGGCCAATGCGCCCGCAACCAGGCGTCATCCGGCGACATGAGGTGCTCGCGGTAGGAATTCAGTACTACTCCACATTGGCCGTCGAAGGCGGGGAAAGAGTCGGGCTGGCGGTGCGGGACGGCGCCGTCCGGCTTTTGAAATCGGAATTCCTGCTGCCGCATCAGTCGGGCGACGGCGGGAAACAGTCGCGCATGAGCCTGGGCATAATGCCAGACGTGATTACAGTTGCCCATGCAGCAGCCCGCGTCCAAGTTACAACCTTCCCAGCCCCCGAAGTAGTCGTCCTTGGTCCAAAACACGGTTCCGCTGCGGAGAATGGCGGTCTGATTTGCAATCCGATCGATCAGCCAGACGGGCAGGTTCGAGGCGTACAGAGTGTCGACGTACAAACGGGTGCGAGCATAGAGTTCCCCTTTTCTCGCCAGCACCTCGCCGGTCACCTCCTTGGCATTTCCCCACACCGCTTCGTATTTGCGACCTTTGCCCCCCCAATTCCCCTGCCCTGCCGGGAGATCCGGGAAATACCAGGCGAGGACCACGGTAAGCGTCTTGCTCTCACCGGGCGCCAAGCTGAGGGGAGCGGCGATCGCCCCACGCAACGTCCGCCCCGCGGGAGACGGCCCCGCGCCGCCTTCCCGCAGCGTGCCTCGGAGCGAGCCTTGGCCGAATTGCGCGACCAGCTCGTTCAAGTCGCTCCACGCCGGAACGGCGGCGGCCTCGGGATCGTCCACGGCGAGAACCATGTCTCCCTGCGGTTGCCCCTCGCGCTCCATCACCAACCACGTCGCCCCCGCGCGGCGGAGAACGCGATTGACGTTCCCTCCAAAGGCTGAGTGGCGATCATCTTCGATAGCACCGTCGCCCCGGTATCCCACCGCGTTCTGCTGCGTCGCCAAGAGGTCGATATCCACGGGCGCCGAGCCGGGATTGTGAAAGTGGAAACGATGAATCACGCACGGTATGGCGGAGTCCCGCGCGTCCAACGGGATGAAGGGGCTGTACACTTCCATGCTCACGCGGCATGGAATCGCGTCGTCCTCGAAAAGGTATTCCGCCAAGGGATATCGTGCCCGCAGCTTCACCGATTTCATGCCGGGCAGGGGCCCCACGGCGACCGTCTGCAAGGCGCGGACGGTATAGCCTTCCCCGACTTTGGCGCGAACCGCGAAGAAGCTGTTCGGGACGAGGCGATAAGCCACGTTTCCAAATATCTGCCACGCGTGCCGCCGGCCGGTGCCGTCGAATTGGACGGCCCCCACGCCGATCCCGCCTACCGGCAGATCGATGGCCGTCAAGCGTTCGCCCTCGTAAACGGTCGGCTCGCCCAGGGCAAAAAGGGCCGGATCTTGCATCAGCTCTTGCCGCCGCTTTTCCCGGGCTTGTTCCAAGGCCGCCGCCTTGGCCGCGGCCTCGGCCGCCATGCGCCGCCGTGATTCCTCCGCCGCCAGACGAGCCTCTCGAAATCCCATGGCGTCGGTGTGGCGCGCGATCTCCTCCTGCGCCAGGACGCCCGCGTATACCGCGACCTGCGCCATTCCGCCCGCGAATCGCTCCGCGCCCGAAGGCTGCGATGAGGCGAGGTTCAGCGGGCAACCCCGTTGTTCAGCGTTAATGCTCCAGGCCGTCTCGTCGGCCGCACAAGGCACGCCGTTGATGTAAACCGCCGTGCCGCCCTTGCCGGAGGTCACCGCCAGATGGTACCACCGGCCTTTTTCCAAAACCCCCGTCGCCGGACGATACTGCGCCACCGACCGCCCGTTCCAGAGATCGATCGCGGAACGATCACC
>JAAZNR010000938.1 GCA_012798155.1 Thermogutta sp.
CGAAATCCCCCTGTCTTGAGGGGATAGGGTCCTCTCGTACCACCGTCGAACCGGCTTGCTCGCAACCCTGGCGTCGGCCCGCCAAGCCGCTGCGGGTTCGAGAGACTGGAACGCAAACAGTTGGGAATACGGTTAAGACATAATACGGTAAGACATCAGGAGAGACAGTGATGACCCAGCGAGTTTATAACTTTGCACCGGGCCCGGCGGTGCTGCCCGAGCCGGCACTCGAAGAGGCCCAAAGGAATCTCATGGCCTTGCCGGGCGTGGGAATGTCGGTTCTGGAAATCAGCCATCGCTCGGCGGCCTTCAGCGAGATCATTCAGGGGGCCGAGCGCAATCTTCGCACGCTTTTGCAAATCCCCGAGGACTACGCGGTCCTGTTCTTGCAGGGCGGCGCCAAATTGCAGTTCGGCATGGTGCCGATGAACTTCCTCCGCAATACCGGCGCCAGGGCGTCCTACATCGTCAGCGGCACATGGAGCAAGCAAGCGGCGGCGGAGGCCGCGGGGCAAGGTCAAGTCCATGTCGCCTGGGACGGCAAGGCGACCAATTACGATCGCGTCCCGGCCGACGACCAACTGAATATCGCCCCCGACTCCATTTACGTTTATTTATGCTCGAACGAGACGATCGCGGGCGTGCAGTTCCCTCGCGAACCGGAAACGAACGGCATCCCGCTGGTATGCGACGCCTCGTCGGAATTGCTCAGCCGTCCGGTCGATATCCGCCGTTACGGAATCCTCTTCGCCTGCGCTCAGAAGAACCTCGGGCCGGCCGGCGTCACGGTCGTCATCATCCGCAAGGACTTCTTGGACCGCTGCCCCAATGACCTGCCCATGATGCTCAATTACCGGCAATTGGCCGAGCACAACTCGCTTCTCAATACGCCTCCGGTCTTCGCCGTTTACATGGTCAAATTGGTGACCGACTGGGTGCTGCGGGAATTCGGCGATCTTCAAAAGCTGAAAGAGTTCAATGAGAAGAAGGCCGCCCTCTTATACGACGCGATCGCATCATGCGGCGGTTTTTATACGGTGCACGCGGCCCCCGGCAGCCGCTCCGCGATGAACATCGCTTTCCGCCTCCCCAACGCCGAGACCGAAAAGAAATTCTTGGCCGAGTCGCGGAAGGTCGGGCTGTACAATCTGGAGGGCCATCGCTCCGTCGGGGGCTGCCGCGCCTCGATCTACAACGCCATGCCTTGGGAGGGCGTGGTCGCCCTCCGCGACTTCATGCTGCAATTCTACCAGGCCAATCGCGACCAAGTCGGATGACGATCGCCCGTTCAAGAGGCGGCCGCAACCTCCCGGCGGATGCTGCCGTTGGCACCGGAAGACAACGGACAGAGCCATTCCATGAATGACGCGGATCTTTTGTCGGGTCTGACTCCCGCCCAACGAGAAGCGGTCACTCATATCGACGGACCGCTTCTCATCTTGGCGGGGCCGGGCAGCGGGAAGACCCGGGTGGTTACCCACCGCATCGCCTACTTGCTTCGCCGGGGCGTTCCCGGCGAGCAGATACTCGGGTTGACCTTTACCAATAAGGCGGCCGCCGAAATGGCGAGCCGCGTCGAGCAATTGGTGCCCGGCGCCCGAGTCCGGCTGGGAACCTTTCATCGTTTTGCGGCCCAATTTCTCCGCCGCCACGGGCGCCACGTGGGACTGCAAGCCAACTTCACGATTTACGACAAGGAAGATTCGCTGAAGGGACTGCGGCGCGCCATCGCGGAGGCCGGCGTGGACCTGATGAACTATACGCCCGATGCCGTCGCGGCCGCCATCAGTTGGGCCAAGAATGCCTTTATTCAGTCGCACGAATACAGCCCCCGCGACGGTTCCCCGATCGGTTCCATCGTGCAGAAGGTATATCCGCTCTATCAACGGTGGCTGAGCCGGTCCAACGCCGTCGATTTCGACGATCTGCTGCTCAACACCGCCGTCGTGCTGCAGCGCGATCCGGAGCTTCGCCGCGACCTGGACGCCCGGCACCGCTATATCATGGTGGACGAGTATCAGGACACCAATCTCGTTCAATACGCCATCGCCCGCGCACTCTCTATCGACTATCCCAATCTCGCCGTGACGGGCGACCCCGACCAGTCGATTTACGGGTGGCGCGGCGCCGATCTGAACAACATCCTGGAGTTCGAGCGCGACTTTCCGGACGTTCGCGTGGTGCGATTGGAACAGAATTACCGCAGCACGAAGAAGATCTTGCAGGCGGCGGCCGGCCTGATCGCGCACAACGTGAAGCGCAAGCGCAAAGACCTCTTCACCTTGAACGACGACGGAGCCGACGTGCGCCTGGTCGCCTATCGCGATCAAACGGAAGAGGCGGAGGACGTCGCGAGCCAAATCCAGTCCGCCCTCCGCGAGGGCCGCCGCCGCGCCCGCGACTTCGCGGTCTTCTACCGCGTCAACGCCCTCTCGCGAGAGTTCGAACTGGCGCTCCGCCGCCGCAACATCCCCTACCAGATCGTCAACGGCGTGGAGTTCTTTCAGCGGCGCGAGATCAAGGACCTGGTCGCCTACCTCAAATTCATCCAGAACCCGCGCGACGAGGTCGCCTTTCTTCGAATCGTCAACACCCCGCCCCGAGGCATCGGCAACACCACCCTCGCCCGGGTGGCGGAGTTCGCGCGATCCCAGGGCTGGGATATTTGGACGGCCGCAGCCCGGGCGGAAAGCATCCCGGGGGTGCAATCCCGGGCGGCGAGCAAGCTTGCGGAATTCGTCCGGCTCATCGACAACCTGACCGCGGCGGCTTCCGGTCCCATGGAAGAACTGCTGGGTTGCGTCCTTGCCGAGACCGGCTATCGCGAGCTGTTCCGCAAATCCTCCGCCGAAGAGGATCAAGAGCGATTGGCCAACGTCGAAGAGCTGCTGACCTATGCCCGCCAATTCGACGAGCAGCACCCCGAGCCGGGCGGACTGGACGCCTTCCTGGAAGAGGTCAGCTTGGTCAATGACGTGGATGCGTGGGAGGGCGATGACCGCGTCACGCTGATGAGTCTCCACGCCTCGAAAGGGCTGGAATTCCCGGTGGTGTTCTTGACCGCCGTCGAACAAGGGATTCTGCCGCATGAACGGAGCCTCAAGTCGAACGACCAAATGGAGGAAGAGCGGCGGTTGATGTTCGTCGGGATGACCCGTGCCATGGAAGAATTGCAGATCAGCTATGCCTCGATGCGGGATTTCCGCGGCCGGCGCGGGCTGACCATTCCCAGCCCCTTTCTCATGGAGCTGCCCAAGAATGGCCTGCAAACGCACGGCCGGGCCGCCGAACTCGCCGGAACCGCGGCGCGTCCCCCGCAGACCTCCGATCGCCGCGAGCCGCCGCTGCGCCGCGCGGGCAACGGCCAAGGCCCCAGACTGACCACCGCCGCCGCCTTGGCCGGCTCCGCCGCTTCCGGTCCCGCTCGCACCGACGATTATGCCCAAGATATGCTGGTGGCCCATCCCCGGCATGGAGTGGGCCGCATCGTGGCGCTCAGCGGAAGCGGCGAGAATCGCAAGGCCGTCGTGGATTTCGGCGGCCGCATCGGGCGCGTCAAATTCATTCTCTCCAAGGCCGGCCTCAAACCCCTCAAGCGATCCCGATAATCTCTATTTTGAAGGTCGTTGAAAGGAGAGGGCGCATCCATGAGTGAAGACGTTATCGCGGGCGAACGCCAGGAGTATCCCGGCCGCGGACGCACGTTGAGCCTCGTCGAGCGCCGCGTGTTCGGCGTCCTCATCGAAAAGGCCAAGACCACGCCGGCCGCCTATCCCCTGACCCTCAACGCCATCATCACCGCCTGCAATCAAAAGAGCAATCGCGACCCGGTGATGCAGGTGGACGAACCCGCCGCGGAAGCGGCCTTGGAAACGCTCCGCCGCCTGGGAGCGGTCGGCGTCATTCAAGGTTCCGGTCGCGTCGATAAGTATCGCCATTACGCCTATGAATGGCTGGGCGTGGACAAGTTGGAACTCAGCGTCCTTTGCGAGTTGCTCCTTCGCGGACCGCAGACGGAAGGCGAACTGCGATCCCACGTCTCGCGCATGGAGCCGATCCCCGACCTGCCGGCCCTGCGGACCGTCTTGGACGGACTGGAAAAGAAGGGCCTGCTTCATCGTCTGACTCCGCCCGGACGAGGCCATACGGTAACCCATTCCTTTCATTTGCCGCAGGAACTCGAGCGGATTCGGGCGCGATTTCGGGCCGTGTCCGCGGCGTGGCACGAGGAACATGATGCGAGCGAGGCCCCCGCGTCGCTCGATCCGTCCGCGGCGATCTTGAACGATTCGCGCCCCCTGCAAGTCGCGCCCTCTCAACCTGCGTCCGGCATCCCAACGGCGGATGCGACCGCCGACCCGGCCGCTCGCCTGTGCGAGTTGGAGCGACAGCTCGATGAAATGCGGGCGCAGATTGCTTTCCTCAAAGAAGAACTCCAGTCCCTCCGCGCCGACCTTTCCGATCTGAGAAGAGACCTGGGGGCGTAGGCGAAGACTCTCGGCGAAGAACCGCGGCAAATCAACCGTCGGCCGATCGCTTACCCATCATCCGGCTCCGCGCCGCCTTGCTTCTTCTACCCGGTAAAAGACCGTGACACGGTAAAAGACCGCTACACGGTAAAAGACCGTGGCAACGCCCTTCCGCCGTCGATAGCGACCACAGCCTGCCGAAAGTACTTGTTCGCACTACGCTCCGCCTGAAAAACCCTCTTGCGGGATCGAGAACACGGCTTATCGTGATGGGTAGTCAAAGAGCTTGTCGATAGGGCCGAGTTTGTGCGAGGGGCGGATGCACGATGCTGCGTCGCGTGTTGACGGATGAACGCCGGGATTGGGCAAGACATCTTCAATAAGCCTGCTGCGACGGGCCGCCGCCGGCGGCGGAAAAAGGAAGGCCCGAGGAGCCTTGCGACTACGCCTTAGGCCGTTCACAGGGCGGATTTCCCACCAAGGTGCACGTGCTCTGCGACCGGGAGGGGCATCCTTGGGAGATCGTGGTCTCGGGAGGGCAAGTCCACGAATCGCAAATGTTCCGCCCGCCGCTTGCAAAGACGGAAAGGAGACGGTATGAATTGCGCTGTGCGAACGGTCAATTTCGGGGAGGTATGCCTTCTCGGGATAGGCCGGCCGTAGGCTGTATCGGGCTGTTGAGGCGATGCGACCTCGTGAAGAAGGGGCGCGATGACTATGGCAAATAATAAACACACCTATCAATTGACCTATGTTCATCAGACGAACTTAGTCAGAACGACATTATTCCGGAGTATGTCGCCTTTAGTCACAGGATCGAGCGCTGATCGTGGGCGGACGCCCGGCGATGGACGCCCAAGCCCGGCGGGATGGATAAGATAGAACGTTTCCAACCCCCTTCTAACCCGCCGATTGAGCTTTAGTCACAAGCCGCAAGCCCGATGGTGGTTTAATAGAAGGGATTGTTCAGGGGTTTCAATGGGTTGTTCAAGGGTTCCTCTAGTCATAGGCGGCAACACCGATGATGGTGAAATAGCAGGGGCCGTTCAAGGGTTCCTGAAATAGGAGGGGCCGTTCCGGCGTTCCCTATCGTGGCGGCGAGCCGTCATGGAATGAGTCTGTTGCAAACCCGAACGCTCGCCAGGGGCCGGGCAGCGGCGCCGTGACCGTGACCGGACGGCCCTCCGTGGGGTGGATAAACGCCAGCCGCCGCGCGTGCAAGGCGATTCCTTGGCCGAAGGGACGACAGCTGCCGTACTTTCGGTCGCCTACGATGGGCATTCCCTCGGCCGACAACTGGGCGCGAATTTGGTGCTTGCGGCCGGTCTCCAGCTCGATCTCCAAGAGCGCCAGGCCCCGTTGGGCGGCCAAGCGACGGACGAGGAGCGACGCCTCTTGGGCGTCGGGATTGCCGCGGTGGGTGACGTGCACGCGGCGAAATCGGGGATCACCTCGAAGCCAGTGCCGCAATCGCCCCTCGCGGACCCTCGGCCCATCCTCCACCACCGCCCAGTAGGTCTTTTCGACGGAGCGGAGGCGGAACTGCTCGGCCAACCGAGCCGCGGCCTTGGATGTCTTGGCCACCAATACGGCCCCGCTGACCGGGACATCCAAGCGACTCACGATGCCCAGATAGACGTTACCCGACTTGGCGTCCCGTCTCCGGATGAAGTCCTTCAAGGTCGTGAGGAGCGTGGCCTTGCCCGCGGGAAGCCCCATGGTGGCCAACCCCGCCGGCTTATTGACGACCAGCACCTGTCGATCTTCAAATAGGATTTCCATCGAGGAGCCTGGACCGAGTTATTCCTGTCGCCTCGTTCGTGCGCGCGTTGCCCCGTTCCTGGGCGAGGTGACAAGGCGGAATGCGGAGCCACCCATTTTCAGTCAGCATAGGGGAGACGGCGGCATGTGGAAAAGCCCCGAGGATGCGGCCGGGCGCGAGCTGATTCTCGCCAGCAACTCCCCGCGGCGGCGTGAACTTCTGGCTGGGGCGGGCTATGCCTTTCGCGTGATCCCGCCCGATCCCGCGGCCGAGGACGGGCTGTGCAGCGGCGAACCGCCCGTCCGCACGGTCGTGCGACTTGCCCGGCAAAAGGCCGAGAACGTGGCCAAGAAGGTGGGAAGCGGGCTGATTCTCGGCTGCGATACCATCGTCGTTTGCGGCGGGCAGTTGCTCGGCAAACCGGCAGACCGCGATCACGCCCGGCGAATCTTGCAACTCTTGCGCGGACAACGGCACGAAGTCATCAGCGGGCTATGTCTTTGGGATTATCCCCACGGCATAGCGGAGGTTCGGGCCGCCGTTTCGGTCTTGCAGATGCACGATATTACGGACGACGCCATCGATGAATACCTCGCAACCGGCTTATGGGAAGGCAAGGCCGGTGCCTTCGGGTATCAAGACCGCTTGGACTGGCTGACGCTGATAGAGGGGAGCGAGTCGAACGTGGTCGGTTTGCCTATGGAATTGCTCGCGGAAATGCTTGCGCGGCACGGCGTGATACCCGGCGCCAGCCCCGGATAGCGGACGCTGCACCGTATGTTCCCCCGGGAAGCGGCGAGCCGGCTGCTACAAAAATCGCTTCGGAAAAGAGGATCGCGGTGAGTCGCAGGCCGGGCGGGAATCACGGAGCCGCGGGGGTAACGATGAGCCTTCTTCCCGGAGCGCCGAGATGCCGACCGCTCGTCCGCCGGCTCTCTGCCGCCGGCGTCGGCCGTCAACGGAGGGGAAGGCCTTCCAGGAACCGCCGTTGCTCGGCGAAAGCCTTTTCCGGGGGCAGGAGTTGCAGGGCCTCGCGAATCACAGTCGCGGCCTGGGCCTTGCCCTCGGTGTCCGCGAGATGCAAAGCCCAACGGGCATACAACTGCGCAAGGTTGCCGGGCAAGGGGCCGTAGGCGGGGTCGATGCGCACGGCCAGCCGAAGGCGCTGCGCCGCCGCCGCGTAATCCTTTTCGGCGGCTGCCGCGATGGCCCAATTGTTCAGCGCGGCTAAAAGGTTATCGCGGGCCGTGCGGTTGCCGGGATCGAGGTAGAGCGCTTTCACGTTGTCCGCCGCGGCCTCCGAAAAACGTTTTTTCAAGATAGCCTCGACGCCGCGGTTGTAATACACCGTGCCCACGAGTGCGACGGGATTCATGGGGCGGGCCGCTTCTCCGTAAGGATCGGGATTTCCCGCCGACTTCGGCCCGGAAACCAGAGGCCCGTTTTCCACGCTCTCCGTACCGGCGAGAAGGTACGCATCCGGCGACGCGCCGGGATGGTCCCGCCGAAGATCGAACCACTCCGCGCAGGTCGCTTCTACGAGGACGGCTTGCCCTTGGCAATCCACGCGGCAGTAGGCATGCGTCGGCGACTGAAGCGGCGGCACCTCCAAGCCGAGTCGTTCGGCCAGTGTACAAAACCAGACCGTCGCGCTGACGCAGTTGTAGCGGCCCCGAGTCAGCGGCTCCAAGGGCGAGGTCGCTTCCAGGCGATAGTCGCCCGTCAATATCTCTCGATGCAAATAGTGAAAGACGGATTCCAATCTTTGCCGGGCGGAGGCTTCGGCGGGAATTTGTCGCGCGGCGTTTCGCACGTGC